>JANOSQ010000461.1:0-2298 GCA_031415915.1 Fimbriiglobus sp.
CACCTCTGCGAAGACTTGCTGCGGCGAGGCCACACCGTCGTCGGCGTCGATTGCTTCACTGATTACTACCCCCGCGCCATCAAGGAATCGAACCTCGCCGAGTTCCGCGACCACGCGCAGTTCCGCTTCCACGAGCGCGACCTCGCCGACGGGAATCTCGGCACGCTCGTCGAGGGCGCGGACTACGTTTTCCACCTCGCGGCCATGCCCGGCCTGACCCGCAGTTGGGTCGATTTCGACATCTACGCCCGCTGCAACCTGACCGCGACGCATCGATTGTTGGAATCATTGAAGGGCTTGAAGTCCCTGAAAAAGTTCGTCTACGCCAGCACCTCCAGCGTCTACGGCAAGTACGCCAGCGGCGACGAAAGCCTGCCGACGAAGCCGAGTTCCCCTTACGGCATCACCAAATTGGCCGGGGAACAACTCGCCCGTGTTTACCTCGATGAGTTCGACGTGCCGACGACGGTGCTGCGCTTCTTCAGCGTTTACGGCCCGCGCCAGCGCCCCGAAATGGGCTACCACCTCTTCATCAAGTGGATCCTCGAAGGGGCACCGATCAAGCTCACCGGCGACGGCTTGCAAGTCCGCGGCAATACCTATATCGACGACTGCGTCGATGCGGTGATTCAGACGGGGCTAAAGGCGATGCCGGGCGAAACCTTCAACCTCGGCGGCGGCGAGATCACGACCATCATCGATGTGATCCGCACCATCGAGCGGCTCGCGGGGAAACCGGCGACGATCGAGCGTCGTCCGCCGCGGATGGGCGACCAGCTCGCCACCGGCGCCGACGTGACCAAGCTCTGGCGGCATCTGGGTTGGAAGCCGACAACGACGCTGGAAGTGGGCTTGGCGAAGCAGATCGAATGGCATCGGGGATTGGCGGGTTAGCCCGACGCGCCAGCGAGGGTCTGCAATCCCTCGCCGGCGCGTCGGGCTAACAAGATTACCTTCGGGAAGCACGGATGCTCGACACCTTGAATCGCAGAATCGTCCAGCCCCTCGTCGCCGCGAAGCGGCGCAGCCGGCACCTGCGCCACCTCGCGGAACTCGAGCGCTCCCAATTCGACACCCCGGAGCAACACCGCGCGCGGCAACTGGCGATGCTGAAAGCGCAACTCCAGCACGCCTTCGCCACGGTGCCGTATTATCAACGCACCTGGGCCGCCGCCGGGGTTCACCCGTCCGATCTGAAATCACTCGCCGACCTTGCGATCTTCCCGATTTTGCCGAAGTCCGATGTCCGCACCCGTGCCGTTGAACTCCACTCGACCGCCTACCGCGCCGAGGGTGTCCGCATCAAAACCACGAGCGGCAGCACCGGCGTCCCGTTGACGATCCGGCTCGACGAAGCGGGCGCGCAGTGGAAGACGGCCTGCACCCTCCGGGCCGACCAATGGTCGGGCTGGCGGCTCGGCCAGCGCGTCGCCAAAGTTTGGGGCAACCCCGAGTACCGCCACTTCGGCCTGCGCGGCCGCTTGACGAACCACTTCGTCGACCGCGCGGTGTATCTCGATACCATCGGCCTCACCTCCGAGCGCATTGCCGAGTTCGCCCGCACCCTCCGCCGGCACCGGCCGGGGATGATCTTCGGCCATGCGCACTCGCTCTACCTGCTGGCGTGCGCGCTGAAGAAATCGAAGATCGACGACATCCGACCGAACGGGATCGTCAGCACCGCGATGCCGCTGCACGACTGGCAACGCGTTGTCATCGAGGAGGTCTTCGGCACGTCCGCGACCAATCGCTACGGCTGCGAAGAAGTGAGCCTGATCGCCTGCCAGTGCGAGCGGCACGCCGGGTTGCACGTCGCCGCGGAATCGGTCTACACCGAAGTCGACGGCCAGCCCACCGGCACCGGGAAGCTGCTGATCACCGACCTCAGCAACGCCGCGATGCCGCTGATCCGCTACGAAATCGGCGATGTCGTCACCCTCTCGGATTCCCCGTGCGCGTGCGGTCGCGGGTTGCCGGTGATCGACAAAGTCGAAGGCCGCGACGCCGATTTCGTCGTCACGCCGTCGGGCAGTTTGATCTCGGGCATCTCGCTCACCGAGAACTTCGCCCTGCATATCCGCGGCGCCGCCCAAGTGCAAATTATCCAGGAGACGACGACGCATCTGCGCGTGCGCTTGGTGAAAGACGACAGCTTCGACGACGCCAGCCACCGGCAGTTGGCGAAGCTCGTGCTCGACACCTTCGGCCCGACGATGCGCTTCGACGTCGAGTTCCTCGACGTCATCCCGCAGGAGCCGAGCGGGAAGTATCGCTTCTGCATTTCCAAGGTGGCGCACG
>JANOSQ010000462.1:0-2111 GCA_031415915.1 Fimbriiglobus sp.
CCAGCGCCTTGGCCACATCGACGGAGGGAAGCGGGTGAGCGCCTCCGCGCAGTGCGATCATCCCCCGCGCCACACCGCACTCAGCCGAGTGCAGCGGCTTGAGGTAAAGCAAATCCGGCTCCCCCTCTCCGCTTCGGAGAGGGGGTTGGGGGGTGAGGTCTGGCTTCTGCACTTCTAGCACCAACTCATCCTGCAAGCGCAAATCGTCGATCGCCTTCTGGACGATCTCCGCGGCAATCTCCGTGAGCGCCGCCGTCTGCTCGCGAACCACGTCCTGCGGCAAGCCGACGTGCCCCTTCGCACTCGCTTCTTGGAGGATGTACCGCACCGCCGCTTCGGCCCGACGGGGGGAATCGCGCGGGATGCCGAGCTTCAGCGCGAGTTCGTCGGCGGTGCGGAAACCGACGCCCCAGATGTCGGTGCTGAGGCGGTACGGGTTCGACCGCACCTGCTCGACCGCGTTCTCGCCGTAGACCTTGTAAATGCGCACGGCCCGCGCCGTGCCGATGCCGAAGCTCTGCAGGAACGCCATGATCCGGTGGACGGCTCGGTTCTGCTTCCACGAATTGCGGATGAGTTCGATGCGCTTCGGGCCGAGCCCCTTCACCTGCTTCAGAAACGCGGGCGATTGCTCGATCACATCGAGCGTTTTATCCCCGAACACATCGACGATCTTCTGGGCGTACTTGGGGCCGATGCCTTTCACGAGGCCGCTGCCCAAGTACTTGGCGATGCCCGAGGTGGTGTGCGGCGGCGTGGTGCGCAGTTCGCTCGCTTTGAATTGCTGGCCGTGCTGGCGATCCGAAACCCACTCCCCTTTGGCTTCGATGAACTCGCCGGCCAGCGCCGCCGGCAAGTGCCCGACCACGGCCACCGGTTCGCGGTGGCCCTTGGCCTGCACTTTCAGCACGCAGTAGCCGTTGTCCAAGTTGTGGAAGGTGACCCGCTCGATCACCCCCGACAGCGATTCGCCCATGCCGATAGCATAGCGGGCATCACGGATCCAGTTTCGTGAAGAACGGGATCAGGTGCTTGTTGGCCGGCAGGTTCGGGTCGAACGTCGGCTGCGGCCCGGGGTTGCCGGGTACCGCGGGTCCGACGTGGTTGCCTGCCAGATTGTGCGATCCGCCGACGCGGCTACTGCCGCCGTGGAATCGAGTCGTCGCGGCGGACAGCGTAACGACGACTTGTCCCGGAATGGCGCCCGCTGCGAAAGAATTGGCTGATACCGCTTCGCCGAAGTTGCCAGTCCCGAGGTACAGCACGCCGCCCGGCTGGACTTGGACTGCAGTGCCATCGTTATAAATCTGAAGGTTCGCACCGTTCAACATCCCCTCCACGGTGATGGTGGAGGTTCCGATGGTGGCGTCGGCCGAGAGTCGAGTCTCCCACGGCTTGGAGTTCAGGAATACCGTTGGCGCCGCTGGGTTGACGGCCAGCATCGAGCGATCCACGACGGCGGAGTACTGCGCCCGCAGGTCGCCGGGGACTTTGTCAAAGAGTTCCTTGCCGAGGGTCGGGGGTACGCCGCCGACGCCGCCCGCCTCGACTTCGAAGAAGCCGACCGTCCAGATGACGAGGAAGCCATCGCTGACGGCCGTGAGGTTGTTCCACGCCTTGCGGTGTGGCTCGGCTTGGAGGTACAGGCTGTTGGCCGCAGCCGGATTCGCAGGGTTCGTGATTGGCCCCGCATTGAACAACGTCGGGTATGTGGGTGTGAGGTTGGCCCCACGGAAGATCGTGTCGGTGTAGGCCGTGGAACCGGATGCGAGTTTGAAAGGGCGGTCGTCGGTAGCGGCGCCCGATTCGTCCGCGGTCCGGCGAAACGCTGGCCACGCTTGGGTGCGCGACTGCATCATCGCGGTCCAAGCATTGCTGCCCAGCGTGGTATCAAAGGTGTTGCCCTGCTGCGGATCGAGAACCGCTTGCAGCATCCGGGCGTCAGTAGGCGGCAAGCCGACGGTGTTGATATTCACCCGGCCCGGCTCCCGCCCGCCGACGGGAATCCCCGGCATCCGGTTCGCGGTCGTGAGCAGGTCGAAGGCGCGGAACAACTGAGGAGTAAATCCGGGCGCAGGGGGCGCAGGGTACTGCGTATCGAGCAGGGCCGT
>JANOSQ010000463.1:0-9408 GCA_031415915.1 Fimbriiglobus sp.
GACGCCCAAACGGAGCGGATCGAACACGGTACTGATGACGTCCGGGAAGCCCGGCACTTGGGCGACCGCGCCCGATTGCACCTCGTTGTGCGTGCCGACTTGGTAGTTGTCTTGGAAGTAGAACTCGCCGCCGCCGGGCCCTTGGCCCGTGTTGGCCCCGGCCGTGGTGTCGCCCCCGGCGCTCGCGTTGTTTTCGAGCGTGTACGTCCCGTCGCCGTTGCGCGTCGTCTTCAGCAAGTCGCCGGCGCTGACCCCGAGCATCAGTTGGTTCGGCCGGCTCGGGTCCGACGCGATTTGGTTGCCGAGCTGATCCCCGCCGCGGTCGCGGATGGCGAGGACGAGGTTACCGGCGGAGTCGAAGGCGATGCCACTGAGGATCGGCTGGGGGTACTTGACACCGTTGTTGGTCGCGGGGTCGAAGTCGCCGTTGACGTTTTGGAACGTCGGGCTCCAGGCCCGGAAGTCGTCGCTGCCGGCGAAGCTGTTGCCGCGGGCGTAGCTCAGCGAGAAACCGTCGACGGCCGCGCTCTCGTTGATGACGGAGCGGTTGCTCCATTGGCCCGTCGCGGGATTGTAGGTGTAGACGTAGCCGCGCAGGTCGCCGCGGTTCTGGGTGCTCTCCGCGGAGTTCACCATGCCCACGAAAACCAGCCCTTCGCGGTACTCGACCGCGAAGGGGCGCAGGTCGCCGAGGCCCACGCCAGTCGCGTTCCCCGGCCGCGGGATCAGCACCGACGAGACCGCGCCGGCACTGCCGTCCGGGTTCACTCGGATCGTGTAGAGCCGGCGGTCGGCGAGGTTCATCGCGTAGACTTCGGTGTTGGCGTCGTTGATCGCCAAGCCGCCGATGGACGTTTTGCCGACGGCGTCCCACCCCGTGTTGCCGCTGTCGAGGAAGTAATCGTCGTTGTTCGTGTACCCCGCGCGGAAGTTTCCGCCGACGGCGGC
Organism: Fimbriiglobus sp.; assembly: GCA_031415915.1. GTDB lineage: Bacteria > Planctomycetota > Planctomycetia > Gemmatales > Gemmataceae > JALHQU01. Next base: position 949 of record JANOSQ010000463.1, read on the forward strand.
GCTGCCCAAGTCGAACCAAAGACTCGCGGACGTTCCGGTCGTGTCCATCGTGTAGATGGCACCGGGGCCGCCCGGCCCGTAGCCGGCGTGCTTCTTGGTGAACGATGACGCGAGGATCGTGTTCGTCGCGGTGTTCGCCGCCAAACCCCACGTCGTCCCGACGTAGCGCGCTTCCACGGCGAGCGCGTGCGTCGTCGGTTGCTCCGCGGCCGCGTGATCGCTCTGGCTGGTCGTCCCGGCCGAGTAGGGGAAGCCGACGATGACCGCGGTTCGGCCGTAGTCGTTGGTGCCCAGCTGCGACCCGCGCGCCAGCGTGCCCGTTTGATCGCCGACGCGGTACTCGTTGGTGATGATGGTCGGATTGTCGGAGGTTCGCTCCGCGGTCGAGATCGCGAGGTTCCGGTTGTTGCTATTGCCATCCGGCACGAACTGAACCGCGGTGGCACTGCCATGCGGCGGCGGGTTCGCGTTCGATCCTTGCGGACCGAAACGGACGCCTGCCGGGGTGTTGCTGAATTCGAGTCGGTACCCGTCCGTGCCGGTGGCGCTGAGCGTATAGGTTCCGTCTGCGGCCGTGGTCGCGATTCCGCGCTGCGCGTTCGACGCATCGAACGCGCTCACCACGATCCCGGCGACTCCGGTATCAACCCGTCCGACGTAGGTGCCCGAGCCGTCGTTGTTGAGGACGGCCGTCGTATCGAACAACCCGTTGGAATTGAAATCGAGGAACGCTTGCCCCGTGATCTGCCCCACGGGAACGAGGCGATCTTCGAGTTGGAGCAAGTCGAGTTTGCCGGTTAGTTCGTCGGCGCGACCCTTGGCCGGCTTCATCGATTCGGGCGATTGCTGCGGCATCGGAAACCTCGAAAATCACCGGGCCGATTTCGAGGTGAGCGATTGAGCGCGAACACCCCGGTCCGACTGCGGACTTTGGAGTATTCATCGACCGTTCCGCCGGGCCGAGTTTCCCCCGAGGGTCGCGGGATTGCGGGCGGGCGGGCCCGGCACTGCCAAGACCCGCAGATTCGGTATCGGGATCACGGCCGGAACAATCGATGGGGCTAGGCCACCATCTCCGCGGCGATTTCTCCGCAGAGCACCCGTTCCAATTCCTCGAGGGCCAACGCCGCCGAGAGGCCATCGAGAACGCGGTGGTCGGCGCTCAGGCGCACGTCCACGGTTCCATCCGCGCCGATCGGCCCGTACGTGAGCGTCGTCGCGCAGGGGGATTGCACGTGGAGCAAACCCGCGCCGCGGGAACTCAGCGTCGTCAGGCCGAAGGTGCCGATCGACTTCGCCCGGTGCTTCCCCGTGAGGTTCATGCCGACCCACCAGATCACCCGGCGGATCGGCTTCGGGTAGCGCGTGTATTTGATGAGCCGGGCGAACGGCCGGATGCTTTCCACCGGCGCGGTTTTGAAGTTCTGCAAATGCCCGGCGAGTTGCCCGAGCGATTGCCCATCCGGCCCGTGCAGTAATCCGAAGAATACCGCGGCTTCCCCGGCGTACTCCCGGCTCACAGCGACGGACGCGATGGAAACGTCCGATTCGTAAAGATGCGCCCACGGAAAGGTTTGGTACGAGCGCCGCAACTCGGGGCGCTTGGCGGCGACCATCGCATACGCTTTCGCAAAGATCGCCGGCCAAGGCGCCGACCGGATCGCGACCAATGCCGCGAGATTCATCCGCCGATCGACGACGAAATACGGCATCCCCCGGCTGAGGTGCATGATGTCGGCCATCCACCGCCGCGGCAGCGATAACCCGACCCGCCGCCCGGTGATTTTGGCCATGGAAGCTCCAACCGCGAGCAAGTCGCGACATGGCGAACAGATCTTGGACGGTAGTCTGAGGTAGCCCGTCGAACCCGAGGTCGGTCGAACACCGGCGGAGTCATGCGACCGGCGAAAGCCGCGACCCGGTGCAGTATAGTGAGAAGCGGGACGCCGCCGCACGGGGCCGGGCATGACGCGACGCGCATTGTTGATCGTGAACCGCCACGCCCGACGCGGGGCCGACCAGGCCGACACGGCGGCGGCTTTGCTCCGCGCCGCAGGGCTCGACGTTACCGAAGCGCCGTTCGAAGAAAAGGGGAGTCCATCCGACGCGATCCGCCGGCACGGGGGTGGAGTGGATCTCGTGGTTATCGGAGGCGGGGACGGAACCGTGAACGCCGCGGCCGAGGGATTGCTCGAAACGGCACTACCCTTCGGGATTTTGCCACTAGGAACCGCAAACGATCTGGCCCGAACCCTCGGAATCCCGACCGACCTCGGAGCCGCTTGTCGCATCATCGCCGCCGGGCACCTCCGCCGGATCGATCTCGGCTGGGTGAACGGCCAACACTTCTTCAACGCCGCGAGTTTGGGGTTGAGCGTCGAAATCGCCCAGCGACTGACCAAGGAGTCGAAGGGGCGTTGGGGCATCTTCGCCTACCTCGCCACGGCGATTTCCGTCTTGCGGTACGCACGACCGTTCTCCGCCGAGATCCGCTGCGGCGGGGAACTTCACCGGGTGCGAACGGTTCAAATCACCATCGGAAACGGCCGGTACTTCGGGGGCGGTCTCACGGTCGCCGCGGACGCCGCGATCGACGATGGCGAACTCGACATCTACAGTTTGGAAGTGAATCACTGGTGGCAACTCCTGCCGCTCCTCCCTTCCATGCGAACCGGAACCGTGGGGACGTGGCCGCGGGTGCGGGCGTTGAAAGGTCGGGAAGTCGAGATCATCCCCAAACGGCGGAGCCGGCCGATCAATACGGACGGCGAGGTGACGACCGCGACCCCGGCGAAATTCCGCGTGATCCCCCGGGCCGTGTCGGTCTTCGCCCCCGCTCCCGGTTGATCGATCCGCAAGAGTATGTCCCGCAGCGACTCTTCGGCCTGTCAGGCCGATTCTGTCAGCCCGGGTCGGAGTCTTCGGAGGCCCGGGTTACCAGCCGAAAAATCCCTCCGGCCTGAAAGGCCGGTTCATTGCCAGCCGTGAACCGGCCTTTCAGGCCGGTCTTCTTTCTCTCTTGTGAACCCAGGCCTCCGTAGGCTTCGCCACGCCCGCCTGGGCTGACAGAACCGGCCTGACAGGCCGGAGAATCACGGCGGGACATTCGTCGCTGAACGCTCCACTTTGAAAACCTCCAAGAATCCGTTGCTACACCCATCCGCAATTTCCCCCGCTGTTCCAAACGCCGCTTCGTGGTAAACTCACCGTCGTTCCCCACCCCTTTCGCCGAGGTTCGATTATGTTGGAACGCGGAACTCTCTCCCGCCGCGGGTTCATGGGCCAATCGCTGGCCGGGCTGACGGCCGCCGGCCTGCCCCTCTGGTACGCGCGCGAAGTCCACGGTGCCCAAGTCGCCACGCAATTGCAGCGGGCCAAGAAAGAAGGCGACAAGCTCAACATGGGCTTCATCGGTATCGGCAGCCCCGCGAGCCGGAACCGCGCCCTGTACGGCGCCGCCAAGAAGTTCAAATCCGTCAACTGCATGGCCGTGTGCGACGTGGACACCCGCCACGTCGCCAGCGCCGCCGCGATGCTGAAGAAGGACAGCTACGAACCGAAGGAATACAAGGACTTCCGCGAGATCCTCGCCAACAAGGACATCGACGCCGTCTGCATCGCCACCCCCGATCACTGGCACGCTCTCGTCGCACTCGAGGCTCTGAAGCAAGGCAAGGACGTCTACTGCGAGAAGCCGCTGACGCTCACCATCAACGAAGCCCTCGTGCTGATGGCAGCCGTGAAGAAGTCGAAGCGCGTCCTCCAAACCGGGAGCCAGCAGCGCACCGAAATGGGCGGCATGTTCCGCTTCGCCGCGGAGATCGCCCGCAGCGGTCGCCTCGGCAAGATCAAGAGCATCGAGTGCCGCATCGGCGGTAGCCCGCAGTCCGGCCCGATCCCCGAAGTCGAACCGCCGAAGGAACTCGACTGGGACATGTGGCAAGGGCCGGTGCCGAAGGCGGCATACCGCCAGAAGGGGAACCTCACGAACTGCCATTACGAGTTCCGCTGGTGGTACGAGTACAGCGGTGGCAAGATGACCGACTGGGGCGCCCACCACATCGACATCGCCCAGTGGGCACTCGGCATGGACGGCAGCGGCCCGACCACCGTCGAAGCCATCGACGTGAAAGAACCCTACTCCAAGGGCGACGGCTACAACTGCCACGAGCAGTTCAAGGTGAAGTACACCTACGCCAACGGCGCCGAAGTGATCGCGATGGACGGACGCGGCACCGAGGTGAAGGGCCTGCGCAAGAAAGACGGCGACTCGATGGAAACGATCTCGGGCAGCGAGAACGGGGCGATGATCTTCGGAGAGAGCGGCACCGTCTTCGTGAGCCGGGGGAAAATCTTGGCGAGCGATCAGAAGATCCTCTCCGAACCGCTCAAGGACATGCCACAGCTGTATCCGTCGCGGCCGACGGATCACATGGGCAACTTCCTCGACTGCGTGAAGTCGCGGGAAACGCCGATCTGCGGCGTCGAAGTCGGCGGCGGCTCGGTCATCGTCTGCCACCTCGGGGCCATCGCCCTCCGGATGGGCAAGGGCACCAAGCTGACGTGGGATCCGAAGACCCACAAGTTCACCGACAACGAGAAAGCGAACGCGATGCTCACCCGCGAGTACCGTGCCCCTTGGAAGCTGGAAGCGTGATCGCCGAACTATCATCTGTCGTCTGATGAGACGGCAGATATCAGTCGGGTGATCCCATGTCCGAATCGACCCACGTTGTCCAACCCCGCATCGCTTGGGCCGGCCTGAGCGATGCGGCTCTGCTTTCCCAATGCGATGTCGATACCTACCGGGCCAGTGGCCCCGGCGGGCAGAAGCGGAACAAAACCAGCTCCGCCGTCCGGCTGCGCCACGCCCCCAGCGGGATCATCGTCATCGCCGAGGAGAACCGCAGTCAGCACGCGAACAAGGCGAAAGCGCTCGTGCGATTGCGGCGGGCGTTCTACCTCCATTGGCGGAACGAGTGCCGGCCCGACGCCAAGCCGAGCATCGGCAACGGCCGCATCGATTTGCGAGCCAAGGATCCGCGGTTTTGGCCCGCCGTCGGAGTGGCTCTCGATGTTCTGAGCGTGTGCGAAGGGCGGGTGAGCACGGCCGCGGAACGTCTCGGCACGACAACCGCCAACTTGGTCGACTTCCTGCGGACCGACCCGAAGGTTTGGCAGGAGGCCAACCGCATCCGCACGGGGTTCGGGTTGAAAGCATTGAAGATCGGCGAGTGACGTCGATTACGCCCCGGCGCCGACGAGATTCTCGGCCGGGGTCAAGCGGTCGAAGCTCTCATTGCGGTTGAAGACCGCGCGGACTTCGTCGGTGCGACGGCCGGCTTCCACCGTCACCAGGTAGCGGCCCGCTTGGACTTCGCTCTCGTAGAACGACGCGTCTTCTTCCGAGACGCCGAGGCCGATGAGGCCGCCGAAGAGGGTGCCGATGGTGGCCCCGGTGCCCGCGCTGGCGAGCAAACTGATGAGCGCGCCGCCCGCGATGAGCGGCCCGACCGGTGTCATGAGCCCGGCGACGACCGCGATGCCGATGCCAACGCCCGCGGCGGCCCCGGCGGCGGCGCCGATGGCCGTCCCCTCTTCCCACCGGCTCTTGGTGGGGTCGCCTTCCATTCCGAAGTCGTCCGTGTTGTGCTTGGCGACGATGCCGATTTCTTCGTCGCGGAATCCGAGCCGCCGCAGTTCGGCCACGACGTGTCGGGCCTGTTCGTGGGTCCTGAATACACCGACGGTCATCGAACGGGTGATGGGAGAAGTCGCCATGGTGAAATCCTGCGGTGATTCCCGGCGGTAAGCGGGGAGAAACAGTCCGTGGGTTTCAGTGCAAGGCATGTGCCAGTGAGATCCGATGAGTTCGGAGGGGTGTTATTTCTTCTTCGCGATGTCGGTGATTCTGAAGTCGTCGATGCGGACCTCTCCTTTCTCGGGACTGTCGTGCACGAAAATCAGTGATGCATTGACGGGAACCGCGAGGATCTCGCCACGGTCTTCGCGCAGAGCCAACGGAATTTTCATGCCTTTGGATGTCGATTCGAGCAGGATCTCCAAGCCCCGCTTATCGAACCGATAGACCACTTTCCAAGATTCGAGAACGGTTTCGTCCTTCTCCATTCGCGAACCGACGTCGAACCCCCCGAAAATTTTCCGATTGGGGCTGTATTCCAAATTGCTGATCCCCGGGGAGACTTCCACTTCACGGCGATGGAAGTCGTCCACGGGAAATGCGAGAAGAGCTTTTTCATCGCCTTTGAGGCCGTTGTAGTCGCGGATGAGCAGCCCCGCCCCGAGCTTGCACCGATCGGTTTTCTTCAGTTCCGCGGATCGTTTTGCGGTGAGTGTGAATGCGATTTCAAACTCGCCTTTGGTCTCCGGCAACTTGATTTCGACGGCGTTGTTCTTCACCTCGAACTTCCCCGTTTCCGCATTTTGATCCACGGCGTAGCTCCGCGTTTGCTTCCCCGGCAGTGTCACCACCAACGTCTTGCCATCCATCTTGAAGTCGGTGTCCCCCTTCGGATCGACGATCTTTCCGAACTTCGCTTCGACCGCTTCTTTCTGCTCCTTGGGCACCGGCGCGGCTGAGGCCGCGGCCGCGAACAACAACATCGCGAGAAGTGATCGCATCGGAATGATCCTCGTAGAGTTTTCCAACTCGATGCCCTGAGACCATCTCACCCCGCGACGTACAGACCCCGGCCGCAGTTGGGGCAGCAGATAAACTTGCCGTTCACCAACTCCGCCTTCTGCTGCTCCGTGATGCTCGTCCGGCACTGCTGACAAGAGCGGCCGTTGATCCCGGCGAGACCGTCGGGGCCGTAGCGGGTGATCAACCGATCGTACTGGCTCTTCACATCGGCGGGGAGATCCGCTTCCGCTTTGGCCAACTGCTCGCGGGCCAAGCCTTGGTCTTCGACGATCCGCTCCAGTCGCTCCTTCGCATCGATTTGCTGCTGCTTGAAATTGGCCTGGGCCTCGGCCCAGCGCGTGTCGTCGGCTGGCAAAGCGGCCGTGCGAGTCTCCAGCTCTTCCATCCCCATCAAGATCGCTTCCTCGGTGAGGGCGATCTTCTCCTTCGCTTGGCGGATTTCGGATTGCTTCCCCTCGTACTCCTTGGGGCTGCCGGCTTCGTTGAGCTGCCTCTCGAACTTATCCAGTTGCGCGTTGGCTTGCTTCAGTGTCACTTCGTCTTCGCGGATCTTCAACTTCAGCTTGCCGATGAGATCGTGGGCCGCTTTGTGAACCCGCTCCTCGGCCGCCAGATGGGCCTGCTGCGACTTCGCGACGCGCGGCCCGAGGTCGATTTCGGATTGCAGTTCGCGGAGGTGTTTGCGAAGGCGGTGCGCCTGCGAGAGCACGGCGGGGACGGTCGCGGGCATGGGTGGACTCCTGATTCCCCTCCATTCTATGGGGCGACTTACCCCATGAACTGTTCGAGGAACTTCTTGCTCTGCCGCAGCGCCCGTTTGCGGTTCTCCAAACTCCCCTCGTAGGCTTTGTCTTCGACTTCGATGCACACGGGCCCGTCGTAGCCGGTGTCGGTGAGGGCGGCGAAAAATTGGCCCCACTCCACGTCCCCGAGACCGGGGAGTTTCGGCTTGTGCCAGCCGAGGCCGTGGACGCCGACTTCGTACAACCGCTCGCGGTCGATGCGCTCGTCCTTGGCGTGGACGTGGACCAAATGCTTGCCGAACTCGCGCAGCGCCCGTGGCGCGTCGATCATCTCCGCGATCAAGTGCGAGGGGTCGAAATTCAACCCGACGGTGCCGTCCGGGTAGAGTTGGAAGAGGTGCCGCCAGACGGCCGGGCTGCTGGCGACGTTCTTGCCGCCGGGCCATTCGTCGTTGCTGAAGAGCATCGGGCAATGCTCGATGCCGATCTTCACGCCCACCGTCTTCGCCAGTTCGACAATCGGATTCCAAACGTGAGGCAGCACCATCAAGTTCGCTTCGACGGTTTGCGCCGGATCGCGGCCGATGAACGTGTTGACCACGGGGATGTCGAGCATCGCCGCGGCGCGGATGACCTTCATCAGGTGGTCGACGACGAGTCCGCGGTGTTCGGGGTTCGGGTCGAGCGGATTCGGGTAGTAACCCAACCCCGACACGCCGATGTTGTGGATGCGGAGCAGATCGCGGACGTGACTGGCGGCCTCGACGGTGAAATCGGACACATCGAGGTGGGTGATCCCCGCGTACTTGCGGTCGGCCTTGCCCGGCGGCCAGCACATGAGTTCGACGCAGGCGAAGCCCTCCTCCGCGGCGAAGGCGAGCACCTGTTCCAAGGTCAGGTCAGGGAAGATCGCGGAGACGAAACCGAGTTGCATGGGGCGGATCCGGGAGGGGAATTGAGACTGTGTAGTCGATCTTTCGGAGCCGGACGCGTGTGCGAGGTTCGGTTTCAAAACGTCGATCACGCATCCGGCTCCGAAAGAACTCATCACCC
>JANOSQ010000464.1:0-4433 GCA_031415915.1 Fimbriiglobus sp.
GGCTCCGCCAAAGCTCCCGGCACAGGGCATTTGGCCGAACTCGACGTTCAGAAAAAGTCGCTGGAAGAGCGCCGCGGTCAACTTTGGGATGTCAACTACGACCGCCAAAAAGCCGAAGGTGTGTTCGCGTGGCCCAGCGCCAGCAAAGACAAATACCTGAGGGATCTCGAAAAGCTCGATCCGCGCTTCGGAGCCAAAGGCGGGGCCACACTCGAGAAGGACAAGCCGGCCGACGCATCGTTTTTGGACGTGAACGACGAAATCAAGAAGTTCACCGACGATGCCAATTACCGGGAGTCCTACGTCCGGCTCGCTTCGAGTATCTCGCCGACGCGGTTCGACGGCGCCGGTTGGTCTTCGGTTCTCCGCCACGTCACGAACTGGGGGAACGGTCGACCCGAATGGAACCTCTTCTGGCTCGCCCTCGAAGATTTCTGGATTCAACGGGCCTTGTTGAAGCCGATCTCGGAGGTGAACGACAAAGCCGCGGCGTTCGAGATCGTCAAGCCCGCCGCCGGTTCGGATACACCGCTCAAACGCAAATTCCAAAACCGCACCTGGGAAATCGATATCGAAGTCGCCGCCGAAGGGCCGAATACGGTTGTCAAATCGAAACTGAAGAACAAGACCGACCGCCTGCAAATGCTCGGCGCCAACAAGACCATGCGGCTCAAAGTCTGGCTCGAAGACCCCAAACTGAGCAACAGCCAATACTTCGAATACCGCATCGGCGGGGAACTCGTCAAAGGCTACGGGGAACTCGTGCCGAAAGTCTTCCCCGAGTTCCACAAAATCCCGGCCGGGACGAACCCGGCCGAAATCTACAAGATCGAACAGATCCTCGACGAGGTCAACGTGCCCGTCCGACTCGTCCGCAAACTTGAACTCGGCTTCCGCGACGCCAAGCGGAGCGCGGTCGAATTGAAAGCGCCCTCGTTCTTCCCCGAAGAGGTGGTGGCTGAGGCGGGTGCCAACATCATGGGTATGCCCCCCCCTGGGATGGCCGGCAACGAGGGGGGCGGCAACCCCGCAGCCGCTTCCGGCGGGGGCGCGGCCCGCACCGGCAGCGCCGAGCAAGTGCTCCTCGGCAATCGCAAGCGCTACGTCGAGGCGACCAAGCAAGTCCGCCGGATGCCGGTGGGCCTCGTGCTCGTCGTCGATCAGGCCTACGTCAACGATGTCCTCATCGCCCTCGGGAACTCCCCGCTCCGAATCCAGATCACGCAAACGCAGTGGCAGCGCTTCCGCGACCCGCTCGCCGTCGGAGGCTCCGCGCCCGGTGGATCGGCTCCGCCGCAAGGCTCCGGGAGCGAAACCGAAGGCGAGCCGAGCCGTCCCGGTGGCGGTGGCTTGTCTCCTCTGGCCCCGCCGACGAACCCCGGTTCGTCGCCCGGCCCCATGTACCCCGGTAGTGGTAGTGGCGGCTACCCCGGCGGATCGTCGGGCGGCTCGATGCCATCCTTCCCGGGGGCCCCTTCCGGCGGCTCGACCGGTGCCCTGCCGCAATCGCAAGTCACGGCCGGTTTGGTCGAACTCGCGGTCTACGGTTTGGTCTCGCTCTACGAGAAAGTGCCGCTGAAACCGACCGAAGTCGCCAAGCCGATCGAAGAGCCCATGCCGGTCGAACCGAAACCCGCGCCGCCCAAGCCCGAAGTGCCGGCGCCGCCAAAGCCCGAAGAACCGAAGCCGGCTCCTCCGAAAGGCGAAGAGCCCAAGCCGCCCGTGGTTCCCAAGGGCGAAGAACCGAAACTGCCCGCGGTTCCGCCAACGGCGCCACCGAAATAAGCGTTGTCTTCGCAGCCGTCTATAATTCCATCACAAGCCCCGACGAGCGGGGATGCCCCGAGGATGATCCCATGGCCGCCAAAGCCGGATTCAAAGATCTGCTGCTCCAGAAGGGGGAAAAGTTCGCCCTCTTCGCAGCGCTGGGTTTGTTCGGACTCTTCGTGGTCTGGGGCCTCGTCGGGGCCGCGGGCGCCGGCAACCCCGAGAAACTGTCCAAGGATATCGACACCGGCGTCGCATCCGTCCAATCGAAGATCAACGATCCGAGCGGGAAGCCCGAGGATCTCCCCACGTTCGCGAGGCCGGATAGCAAGAGTTCCGACTTCACCCTCGTCTCCTCGGCCGATTACCGGCACTTGGGCAAACCGTTTGAACCGATCGAATTGCCGAGCACGCGCCGCGAACAACCCCGCGTGTTCACGCCGATCGAATCGCAGATCAATTACTTCAACGCATCCTACAAAGCGTTCGACCGCGAATTCCTGTTCGAAGACAACGGGGATGTCAAGAGCGTGAAAGTCGGCGTGCTGACCAGCGCGACCACCAAGGACACCGACCACGCCCGCCTGCAAGAAATTCACAAGGGCACACTCGGCAAAATCGTCAAGAAAGGCCCGACGGGCCGCAAGCCGGCCGTTCCACCGAAGCCACCCGGCGCTCCGGGCGGCGGCTCGCCTCCGCCACCGATGGGCCCCGGCGGCGGCGGAGTTCCCCCGCCCGGATCGGTCTCCCCTCCGCCCATGGGTTCAGGTGCGGGTATGCCCGGGATGCCCGGGATGCCCGGCATGGCGGGCGGCACCGGCGGCAATCGCTCCGAGAGCAAAGTCAGCTACATGTCGATCGAAGAAGCCACCAAGCAGAATCTGCCCCCGGCCGTGGCCGTCTACCCGATCCGCATGGCCGTGATTCAAATGTCGTTCCCCCTCCGGGAGCAACTCGAAGAAATCAAGCAGGCCCTGCGCTTGCGGAACCTCTGGGAAGCCCGGCAAGAATCGAGCCCCGCGACGATCGCCGCCCGCTCCGGCGCCCCCGCTGGGGGTGCCGCAGTTCCTGCGGTTCCGGGCGGCAACGCGGCACTCGCCGCGCTCGATGCGGATCTGGCACCCGCCTTCGTCGGCTTGGCCGTGGAGAAGATGGTCATCCCGCCGGAAGGCTTGGCCGCGAACCTGACCAAAGAGCAATACGAAGCGCTGTGGGCGCCCCTCGACCACCAAGAGCGGTTCTTCAGCCTGTTCACCCGCTACGATGCCCCATTCGTGAAAGAAGAAGGCTATAAGCCCTACTTCCTCCGGCCGGAACAAGGCATCTCGGCCCCGCTGCCTCTGCTCGCCGACGGCTTCGCACTCAATTACCCACCCGACACGACGATGGGCAGTATCTACGCGAACTTCAAGAAGCTCGATGATTCCAAAGCCCAGAAGAAGACCGCCGACGAACAGAAGAAGCGGTTCGATCGCGGGAGCACCAACCCCTACGCGGCAGCTCCGGCCGCTGCGGGCTCGCTACCGGGCGGCTTCGGCGGTGAGGACTTGGGAATGCGGATGTCCTCGTCCGGCGGCTTCCGCCCGCCGATGGGCGGGATGATGCCGAAGCCCCCGGGCGCGCCCGCGGGCACCGAAGGCGAAGCGCCGGGCACCCCCGCCGGATCGCAATCCAACGGCGACAAACTCGACGTGGATCACTTGCTGATGCGGTTCCTCGACGTCGATGTCATCCCGGGTTATTCGTACCAGTACCGCGTCAAGGTGCTGATGAAGAGCCCGAACTACAAGAACACCGATAAGCTCGCCGACGACAACATGGCCAAAGTCGAAGTCCTCGAAAGCGCTTGGTACGACATCCCGCAGCGACTCACGGTTCCCCAAGAATCGTTCCTCTACGCTTACCCGGTCAAGAAGTACGAAGAAGCCATCACCAAGATTTACGAGGATAGCGGCAAGGCCGACCCCGTCCGCAAAGTGGCGGAATTGCAAGAAGTGAAAGAAGGCAAGCGGGCCGTGATCCAAGTCCAGCAATGGTTGGATCGCCTCCGCATCGGAACCAAACAAGAACCGCTCGGCGCTTTCGTCCAAGCGGAAATGCCCGTGGCCGTGGGCGAATTCGTCGGCAGGCGGGTGCCGGTCGAATTGCCGCTCTGGCGATCCGCCGCGCTCAACTACGTCCTGCCCCAAGGGGACACCAAATCGCCGATCTACCCGAACTGGCCGAAGGACACCAACAACAACAAGTACACGCTCCCCAAGATGCGCGTGCTCGATTTCCGCACCAAGAACGTCCTCGTAGACTTTGAAGGTGGCCACACCAACACGAAGGTGGGCACCCTCACTCTGTCGGACGATTCCGCGTCCGATCTGCTCATCGTCCGCGAAGACGGCAAAATCGAAGTCCGCAGCGAATCGCTCGACATGGCCGATTCGCCCGGTTCCGTGGCCACCGCGCGGAAACAACGCGAAGACGCTTGGAACGAATGGTTGAAACGCATCCGTCAGCTCAAGGACACCGAACCTGCCGCCGGTGGGAGCGGCAGTGGTTTCGGCAGTGGTCGCCCCGGCGGCGAGGGCACCGAAAAGTAAACGGAACTCCGGGATTCTCGCGGCACGGGGGCTTCGTCCCCCGTGCTTTTTTATTGGGGCCGCCATGCCGCCGCG
>JANOSQ010000465.1:0-1655 GCA_031415915.1 Fimbriiglobus sp.
CGCCAACCGCGGCTACGCCGTGATCCAAGTGAACTTCCGCGGCAGCACCGGCTACGGCAAGAAATTCCTCAACGCCGGCAACCGTGAGTGGGCCGGGAAGATGCACCAAGACCTGCTCGACGCCGTGGACGTTTTCGCCAAGAAGGGGACCATCGACCCCAAACGCACGGGCATCATGGGCGGCAGTTACGGCGGGTACGCGACGCTCGTCGGCCTGACGTTCACGCCCGACGCCTTCGCCTGCGGCGTCGATATCGTCGGCCCGAGCAACATCGTCACGCTGCTGAAGACGGTGCCGCCGTACTGGGCGCCCGCCAAAGCGATGTTCAACACCCGCGTCGGCGACCTCGAGAAGGACAAGGAAATGTTAGAAGAGCGCAGCCCGCTGGGCAAAGCGGACAAGATCGTCAAGCCGCTGCTAATCGGGCAGGGCGCCAACGACCCGCGCGTGAAGCAGGCCGAGAGCGATCAGATCGTCGCGGCGATGCGCAAGAACAAAAAGGAAGTGCAGTACGTCGTCTACCCGGACGAGGGCCACGGCTTCGCCCGCCCGGAAAACCGCCTGCACTTCTTCGCCATCACCGAGGAATTCTTGGCCAAGCACCTAGGCGGCCGCTCGGAGAGTATCACCGACCTCAAAGGGCACTCGGGCGTGTTGAAGTGATTCGTAGTCCGACATCATTTGCGTGGGACGAGGAACCAATCCGTCTGCGGAATGGCGACGACGCCGGGCGGTGGGGGTGGCTTTTGCTCGAGTTGGGCCACCGCCCAACGGCACGCGTTCGTGGCCGCGTCGAGCGCCGGTTTGTCCCCACGCGAGTATTCCCGGAGCGTCGGCACCGTCGCGGTCGCTTTCATGAGAGCGAGCGCCACGGGCGCCATCTTGCGGACGCGCGCGTCGTCGGGGCCGAGCGTCCCATCCCCGGTCAAACGCCTCAAGATCGCTTGGGCCAGTTCTTCATCACCCGTATCGGAATGCAGTTGGCCGAGTGACCAGATAGCGGCCGAGCGGGTTTCGCCACTCACCGGTGTAAGGCCGGGGGGCAGTGCGCTGGCGACTGTCCTCGGGATGAGAGCCCGCAGTGTCGCGTCCGCCGGTTTGTACTTCGCTTGGCCGATGAACTGCACCAGTTGGCTCAGCTGCTGATCCAACTGCTCCGGCGTAACGTTGGCCATCCCGGCGCTCCGGCCGGACGCCAGAAGTTGTTTGTGCTTCGCCTTCAAGTGTTCGTGGGCGGCGGGAAGGCTCTCGGCAACCGCGATCTCGCGCAGCGCCCACGCGGCGGCCGTGAAAACCTCCGGCCGCTGCGAGGCGAGCAGTTCGACGAGTTTTTCCGCCGCGGGCTTGTGCTTGAGCTGCCCGGCCAAGAGCGCGGCCTGTTCTTGGCCCCGCCAATCCGCCAGATCGAGCGTCTTGATCAGTTGAACTTGTACCGCGCTCCGCAACGCGGCCGATCCGGCGTACCCCTGCAGTGCTCGGCGCGCACCATTCCGCACGAGCGGGTGGGTGTCCGCCAGCAGTTTGGAGAGCGTGCCGATGTGTTCGACTACGGGGAATCGCACCATCACTTCGACACCGAGCCGCCGCGTTTCCGGTTCGGAGTTCGCCAAGACCTTGCTCAGTCCCGGCAAGGCGAGCTTCGGATCGATTTCTA
>JANOSQ010000466.1:0-3111 GCA_031415915.1 Fimbriiglobus sp.
TCCGCGTGCGGGCCGACGACGGGAAACCGAAGTCGACCGAAGTCGGTTTGGTACTGGTGCATCCGGAGATGTCCGAGGCGACCGAATTCGACCCGCGTTGGCCGTTGAAAGTCAGCCTGTCCGACTTGCAGGCCGGCGCCGTGCGCGAGCGTTTCGCCCGCCGCGATGAAATCCAACTCCGCCGGCGTTTCTTCCGCGGGTTGAAATCGCTGATGAAGCAGGCCCGGGCCGAGGCTCGGGCGCAGGGCGGGGGTTATTGGCTCGCCCCGCATTGGTGGTTCTTCAACGGCTTGGGCCGCGAGGACGGCGATGCGAGCAAACGCGCCGAAGACGGCGAGGGCAGCCTCCGCAGCATCGGCCCGCCCTTCAGCAGCGTCTTCGGCCGGCGCGCCCGCCAGCACCTACACCAAATACTCCGCGGCGTCGAAGTCGACGTGATTTACGTCGAAGACGGTGTGAACCTCAAACAGATCGTCCAAGTCTTCCGCGCGATCTTCGAAATCTACGACGTGCACGCCGGCCGCCGACGCGTGGACGACCACAGTTTCGTGGGCATTCAAAAAGTGCGCGTCGTCGTCCACGACTTGGCGCCGGAAAAGCCGCTCGTCGCCGTGAAGTATCGCCAGCCGAAGTTCGACGACCTCAGCCGCGGCCGCGTGCTCCACATCTTCCGCGACCGCGGCGATTACCAAGAAGTCTCGGACACCCCCTTCGATTACAGCTCCGAGCCGTCGCCGCTTTTGATGGTCTGATCGGCCACAAAAAACACTTGACGCCGACGCCCCCCGGCGGCATAGCACCCGGTCGATACCGATTGCACTCCGGGGGCAGACGCGATGCGAGCCATTTTGGTTTGTTGCGGGTTGGTCGGCTGCGCGGCGCTGGCCCAAGCCCAATACGTACTTCCCGGCGGGACGCCTGTGGGCCGACCGGTGATCACGCCGGTCGGTACGCAGCAAGAGCGCGTCGGCACGCAATTCCCCCGCGTCGGCCAAGCCGCGGGTTATTACGGCACCGATGGGAAGTTCACCGTGGAAAAGCCGGTGCAACCCAAGGTCGATTTGAAGAACGTCGTCGCCCCGTACCCCGGGATGCCGGGGGAGGAACCCGATTTTTGGGATCGCCTGTACGACCGCTCGCTGCGGGTGATGGGGATCAATCAACCGAAGATCGTCCAGCAGAATTACACGCCCGGACTCTCCCGCCGCACACGCGAACGCCGCGAAGAGCGGAATCGCTTCCTGTGGGATTGAGTTGCATCCGGGCGCGGGCACCCCACCGTTGTTTCCGCCGCCGTCGCCGCCTAGGATTGCAGTGCCATCCCATCGCGGAGACCGACGATGCCCGTTGAAACCGAAACCCATCACAACGAACTCCAACGGGCGACCGAACTGCTCGTGGCGTCCTACTCCGCCTGCGGAACCTTGCACCACCTCGGGCACCGCCCGCTGCCGAACCGCGAAGCGGTCGCCGCGATCCTCGGCGACCTCTACGAACTCGTCTACCCGGGCTACGGCAAGCGCCAGGACCTGAACGCCGGCAACATCGGCTATTACGTCGGCGGGTTGATGGAATCGGTCTGCAACCAGTTGATCGAGCAGGTGAAGCGGGCCCACCAGCACGAGCGCTGCGAAGACGACGCCGATTTCCACTGCGATCACGAAGCCCGCCGCACGGTTCTCGATTTCCTCCGCCGGTTGCCGCACATCCGTTCGATTTTGGAACTCGACGTCGAATCGGCCTTCCGCGGCGACCCCGCGGCCAGCGGGCACCACGAAATCATTTTCTCCTACCCCGGCCTCGAAGCGATCACGGTCTACCGCATCGCCCACGAATTGCACCGGTTGAAGGTCAAATACATCCCGCGGATGATGACCGAATTCGCCCACTCGAAGACGGGCATCGACATCCATCCCGGCGCCAATATCGGCCCCGGCTTCTTCATCGACCACGGCACCGGCGTCGTCATCGGCGAAACGACCGACATCGGCGAGAACGTCAAGCTCTACCAAGGCGTGACGCTCGGGGCCTTGTCGTTCGACCGCGACGAATCGGGCGAGATCGTCCACGGCGCTTACAAGCGGCACCCCACGCTGCGAGACAACGTCATCATCTACGCCAACGCCACGATCCTCGGTGGCCTCACGGTCATCGGCGAAAGCTCGGTCGTCGGCTCCAACGTTTGGCTGACGAAATCGGTGGCCCCCTATTCGGTCGTCGTGCTCGACAACCCGCAGCACAAGGTGAAGGGCGTGAAATCCCGCACCGAAATGCAGGCGGAAGTCATGTACCACATTTGATGTTCGAGACCCACGGATGAAGCCGAGTCACGGAACATCCGGCAGATCCTTCAAGATCTCCGGCTTGCCGAATTGGGTCGGGTCGAACGTGCCCCGCGCTTCGGATTCCAGCATTCGGATGCGCGCGTCCATTTCGCGGAACTTGACTTCGTAAAGGTCGAACTTCGCTGCGATGTCCTCCCGCGGTCTGGCCCGCGGCACCTCCGGATAGTTCAACTGCCGTTGCAACGCGGCGAACAGAAACAGCGGATCGCGGCCCAGGCTCGCCTTCGCGATCTTCCCTTCGCGCACTTCGAAGATCGGCGGCAACGACGGGATGTAGTCCGGGTTCCGCCGGCGCTGCTCGGCCACGTAGAGTTCCGAACGCAAGTAGACCAAATCGGCGAAGTCGATGATGCCCACCTGCCGGCGAACCAACTCGGCGTACTTCTTCCACTCGGCGTCGTAAAACGGATCGCCCCCGATAGCGTCGAGGCCGTGGTCGTAGCCCAAGCGGTTCCGGCAGATCGCCTCGAATTGGTAGACGAACAAACCCGACGGCGTCGGCTGATCGGCTTTGTAGGCCGCTTCGCGCTCGAGGATTTCCAGCCCCACCAGCGTGGTGAACTTGGACGTTTCGTCATCGGCCTGCCGCATGACGAAGGTTTGGAACGGCGTGAAATAATGGGGCAGTTTGGCGAACCCCTCCGAGAGCCGGCCCGAGTGCTTGAGCTCGAGCGAGAGAAATTGCACTGCGAATGGCATCTTGGTGGAGCTGAGCAATTCCTCGTGGAGCCGGGCGAGCGTTTCCTGCGCGGGGATGTTGGCCCCG
>JANOSQ010000467.1:0-5768 GCA_031415915.1 Fimbriiglobus sp.
ACCACCGCAGCCCATCATCGCCCACGGGGCATTCGGCGTGTACGCGGCGAGCGCCGTTTCCATCTTCGCCGGCGGCCCGAAGCACCCGTGCATGTGGCGATGCAGGCCGGATTTGTGGTACGCGGTCCCGTCGGCGGTGACGCCGCACACAGCCACCACACGGGCGAAGCGCGCGGGCCAGACGATCGACACCGGCGGGGCGGGGCCGAAGCGGTTGCCCGCCGCCGCGAAGATGGCGACCCCCGCTTCGTAAGCGCGGTTGACGGCCGCGGCCCAAGCCCGCGTCGGCAAACCCCCCATGCTGATCGACACGACCCGGCACCCGGCCGCGACCGCGTAGTCGATGCCGTCGGCCATGGCCGACGAGTAGAAGTGGATCACGGAATCGGCGATACGGATCGGCACGACCTCCGCGAACGGAGCCCCGCCCACGAAATCGTCGAAGGCCGTGCCCGGCACGCCGAGGCGCCGCCCCGCCAAAAGGGCCAAGGTCGCGGTGCCATGGCCCGGCTGGTTGCCGGGGAAATGCCGGCCCGGGTCGGTCGCGTCGCCGGGGTCGCCTTCGGCGAAGTTCCGTTGCAGCGCCGTCAACAGGTGGAGGGGCCGGCTCGCGTGCTCCGGGTCGTAACCGGTGTCGAGGTGGCCGATGCGGATGCGCCGACCGTCGCCGGGGTCGCCGGCACGGTCGCGCGCGGCTTTCAGGCGGGAGTGCTGCTCGTCGAGGTGCCAGCCCATGGCAGGGTCGCCGACCGGCCAGTCGCCGTCCGGGGCGCGGGCTTCGCAGGGTGAAGCGCTGAACGATTCCAGCCCGCCCGAATCGGGGCGCGGGAACGGGAACGCTTGGACGAAGTCCGGCTCCGCGTAACTGGCTGCGGGCATCGATTCCAGCGCCCCGGCGGGTTGCTGCACGACCCGGTGGGCTTCGTCCCACGGGTGCGCGGACGGCCCGGCCGGCCGGGGGACGCTGGCCCACGCCGAGTCCGCCGCGTTCAAGGATTCGAGCGCGGCGACCGGACGGACTTCGACGAGCAAGCGGGACGAGCGGACGAGCATGGTGGAACCCTCGGATGTGGGACAGGACCGGTTCAGTAAGCGCTCGGGAGGGCCTGCAACGCTCCGACTCCGCCCGATTCCGACTCGGCGAGAAGCGCGGCGACGAGCGCTTTTTGCCGTTTGGCGAGCTCTCGGAGAAACGCGGCGGGGATGGTTTTCTTTTTCAGTTCGCCGGTCAGACGCGCCAGATCCGCTTGCCGATCCGGGATGTTTTTCCAATCGTTGAGGGCTTGCGTGACGCTCTGTCTGGAAAGCTTTTTCAAATCGTCCGCGCTGAGGACACTGTTGCTGTCATTCTCGATCACCTTCAATTGGTCGCCGAACGCACGCATCGCATCGATCACCACTCCGCCCTCGAACATCCCCATTTCGCCCCAATACAGCACCCAGAATTCTTTGACGGCGGGCATGGCCATCGCGATGGCCTCCGCGGAGGTTGCCTTCGGGCTGCCGTAGGCTTCGACGGCACGATTGGAAGCTTTTTCGACGATCCCATACGCCACCTTCCGCATCGCCTCGCGGGCTCGGACGGTATCCGAATCCGGAATTTGATCCGTTTCGTTTTTGAGAGCGCGGGCGATGTTGAGGGCTTTCCGACCCGTATCTTGAATCCGCTTCGCATCGCTATCCTCGGGCAAATTGTCGAGGGGGACGTCGTATTTCTGAAGGTATTTGCGAAACTCGTCGCCGCTCGGATAGCTGTCGACGATCCCGTTCCACCGCCAGAGTGCCACGCGCCGCTCTTCGCCGGAATAGGTGCCGACTTCGGCGAGGGCCCGGATGACTCGGGCCAAGTTCGCCAAGCGCTGGTTCTTCTTTCGCGCATCGAGTTCCAACGCGGCGTCGTCGGCCCGCTTTACCGCGTCCTGCGTCTGCTGCTCCTCCGTGATCAGCTTGCCGGAGTTGACCATCTCTTGGAACAACTGTTCCGATTTTTGCTCCGCGGCATCCTTGACGGCCCGCTGCCAACCGAACCAGCAGACTACCGCGATCCCGGCCGCGACCGCTGCGAGGATTCCGAAAATCCATTTCGCCCGCCGATTGGAGACCGCCAGTTCCAACTCGCGCTCTTGACGGTAGGCGCTGTCGATGACGAATTCGCGTTCCACCCGGTTGCGGTCGTGGTAATTCCGCGCCTCGTCCAAGGCGCCGGCAACGAGCAACATCTCGGCGGGCTTGTTCCCCGCTTCCCACGCCGCGGCGCCGTCCCGGAATCGGGATCGCTCACCGAGCCATCCCGCCAGCGCGGGCCAGGTCGTCAGCAGTTCCGCGGCGCGGAGCGAGACGCGATCCATCCGCGGTTCCTCCGCGCGGGTCACGCGGACGACCCCGGCGCCGGCCAAGCCATCCAACACTGTGTCCACCCGCTCCGGGGTATCGAGGTCGTGGAACGCCGCGCGGACGGTCGGCACCGCGTCGAACTGCGATCCCTCGGGTTGGAGCCGGGTGAGCCGGAGGGCGATCCGCCGCGCCAGATTTCGATCCTCCGGGGTCTGCTCCGCGAGCCAACGTTCGCCGGCGGCGACGGCATCGCGCAGCGTGCCGGGGTCGAAGTCGGCCAAGAGGGTATCGTCGAAGGCGAAGTCGGAGAACGTCCGCGGCGCCGAATCGTCCCGCGCCGTGCGCACCGCCGCCGAGACCCGCGCCGCCCAGAAATTGACCAACCCTTGGGCCATGCTCCGATCTTCCTTCGCATCCAAGCGCGTGCCGCTGGCAACCGAGCGATTCACGAAGTCCCGGATCCGCGTCGCGTGCTCGGGAACGAGGAGATTCCCGCCGACGTCCCCCAACATGTCGGCGTGGGCATCTTGGAGCGCGGCCAATGCGGGGAACGGCGCGGTGTCAGTCGGGGACATTCGTTAAAGCCCTCAGTTGGACGTTCAAGAGCTCGGCTTCCCGCACGAGGTCGTCGGTCGCAGCCAGCAGTTCCTTATCCGCCTCGTGGAACAGGCGCCGGAAGCGGAGCAGCAATCCGGAAAACGAATCGACCGCCGCGGCGCCCCGCGCGGCGGCGAACGTGACGGATGCGGCCGCGGCCCGCTCCGCACGCAAATCGCCGGGTCGATCCGCGGCGAGTTTCGCCAGTCGCCCCGCCAGATTCGGCCAATCGGGAATGCGCTCCGCGGAGACATCGGGAGCCGCCTCGTAGGGCGCCAGCGCCAGTTCCACGGCTTGGCAACTGTCGTGCTGACCGATCTGCCGGGCGAGTAGATCGCAGAGTCCGCCGAAGCCGCCGAGACGGGTTCGGAACTCGGTGAGCAAGGGTGCCCCGGCCGCGAAGCGCGTCAGGATTTCGTTCGCCGTCCGGCCGAGCCGCTCCGCTTTCAGCCGTTTGGCCGACTTCACCAACTCGGCGTTCAACCCCGCTTGGTGCTGCGAGGGGAGTTCGCGGAGCGCTTTCACCGAGTGGTCGAGCAGTGCCAAATCGAAGCCCTTCGCCGCCGCGGCGAGGCCTTCGACCCCTTTGGCGAACGCATCGAGCCAGCGCGCGTCGTCGGGCTCTTCGAGCGTGGCCGCCGACCGCCGCGCGGCCAGCACTTGAATCTGCAAGTCCTCCGCGACGATCTCGAGCGCCATCGGATCGGGAGGCTGTTTCCGCAACCGCTCGGCGGCTTGGGCGATGCCCTCTCGCATTTCGTGGAGCGTGTGCAGCCGGTCGTGCAGATCCTTGTAGGCGTTCAAGTAGCCGAACTGGCTCTCGCTCTCGCGGAAGTAGAGTTTGAATTCGATAACCTTGTCCCGCGCCGCCCCGAAATCCGCCGCGACGGGCGGACCGGCCACCTCCGCCGCTCGACCGAGGTAAGACGTGTAGAACCGGCGGACGCGCTCGACGGTTTTCCGCTCGGCCCACATGTACCCGACGAAATCGGCGGTGCGGCCGCGCTGTTCGAGCCACTTCACCCAGTCGGTGGCGACCGTGCGGAACGGGGCCGCCGCGCCGCCGATCTCGGAAGCCAAGTCGATCTCGAACTTGATCCGCACGAGCTGCCCGAGGGACGCCCAATGGAACGCTTCGAGAAGCGTCTCGATCAATTCGCCGAATTGGGCGCCGGTGAGCGGCATGGCTGCGATCTCGGGGCGGGGGTCATCCGAGCGCCGCGGCGGCCGCGGGTGTTTTCGTCAGCCGGGCGCGGATGCGGTCGATCGGCACCCCTTGGTTGTAAGTCGGCGGGTGATCGTAGGCCGGGTCGCCGAGGTGGTGCAAGGCGACCAAGTTCCAATCGAAGTCGAACACCGGTGACCCGCTCGACCCGGCTTCGGTATTCGTTGCGTACCGGACCCGATTGCCGACCGCGTTCACGGCGATCACCGACTCGGTATCCACGGCCAGCTTCAGCGGCTTGCCATCCGGATGCTGGGCGATCATCAAGGGCATCTTCGCCACGAAGACCGGGGCCGCGGTCGGGATCGGCAACCAACCGCGCCGGGGAGCTTCGAGACCCCCTTTCGGCGTCACCGGCTCGTCGCCGAGTCGCCGCGCCAACCGCACGAGGGCGTAATCGAGTTCCTCGGGCGTCGGCGGCGGAGTATCCGGCGTCGCGGTCAGTTCCGCCGCCGAGTTGGGGCTGGAATCGAGGTTCCAGTCCGCCGCTAGGCCGACCGAGACCCCTTCGACCCGCGATCCGTCGGCCAGCACTTTGTAATCGAACCGGCAGCTCACAGCGGCCGCCGCCGTGGTGCCGAGGAGCGCGGATCGAAGCACGTGGTAGTTGGTCATCACCGCATCCGCCCCGACGAGGAAGCCGGTTCCGGCCGCGTTGCCGTCGATCTCGATCCGGCACACGCGCCCTTCGACGAGCGTCATCTTCTCACGCCAGACGGCGAAGTCGAAGGTCGGTAGGCGATCTTTGATCGTTTTTTCCAAACCGGCGTCGGGCACCCCCGCGGACTGTCCGCTGACTTCCGGAGACAGCCCGTACTTTTGATACACCTTCAGCAGTTCGCCATTGCGCGGGTTGTATCGATACGCTTCGCGGATCAGATCGATCCCCCACCCTTCCCGCTCGGCGGTCCCGAGTAGGTCGAAGGCCATATCCTTCATGGGCCCGTCGCCGACGATGTCGTCGAGGTCGATGCTCAGCCGAGTCCGGAGCATTTGCTCCAGGGATTTCTTGGTGTACCCGGTGTACAGGGCCTTCCACACGTCTTCGAACTGGACGCCGGGCATCATGATCGGTGATCCTTACGAGCCAGAAGCGAAGTGGGTTTTCGGGATGATACCCCGACGAACGGGATGTGTTCAAACGAATTGGAAGGTTTTGTCGACGAAAGATGTGGTAATCAAAAGAAAGGGGCAAAAGAAAAGGGGACGGGCATGTTTATCATTGTCGAGTACGACTTGTGGTCGACCGTCCGCCGTCGTGGCTGACCGCCGAAGGAACGATGCGAGCCGAGAGAGTCGTAACAAACCTGCCTGTCCCCTTTTCCATCCGCGCCGGAGGCAAAAATTGAGATGTTTCGTCCAGCCTCGTCGCATTCGTTTTATTCGTCCACGCCGGGGTGTGGCACCGCCGGACGAACGAATCCGAGGGCCGAATAAAACAGTGATCGCGGAGACCGGCCTCGGCGCGGGTCCAGCGATCGGCCAAGCTCGGGCCGTGCCGCTCGCCAACAATTGCCTCACCCGCCCACGACGGCGTCGAACGCGGTGCGGAGTTCGTCGTAATTCTGCGGGCGTTCGTGCGGGTTCTTGGCCAGCATCCACATGCAGAGGT
>JANOSQ010000468.1:0-1993 GCA_031415915.1 Fimbriiglobus sp.
TCCCCCCGACGTGCGGCAGCACCATCTTCCCCACCATCGGCTGGACCATGAACAGCAGCGTCGCGCTCAGGAACATCGTCAGGGCGAACAGTGCGGGCACGATCCGAACTCCGGTGGGCGATGGGAAACCGTCACTCGTCCAAGCCGGAACCGAAGCCGTCGTCCTCGACCTTCGCCACCGGCTTGGGTTTCTCGATGGGCTTCGGCTTCTCGATCACGACCGGGGCCGGCGCGGGCTTCTCGACGACTGCCGTCCGCGGCCTCGCCGGTGCCCGACCGGCCGGCTTCTCGGCGGGCGGCTTCTGCGGCCGCGCCGGTTCGCGCTTCGCGGGTGGGGCTTTCGGCGCCGCATCGGCCGGGGCGTTCCGCTTCGGCGCGTACGACGGGATTTCATCCATGTCGTCGAGGTCGTCCACTTCTTCGATGAGCGACCGGCCGAGGGGCATCCGATCATCGTCCTCGGCGCCGACGCGGGCCGGCGCTACGGGGATGGGCTGCACCGGCGACCGCGGCGGCTGAACCGGTTGCGAACGGCTCGGGGGCGGGAGCGGTTGAATGACGCGCGGCGGCGGCGGAGTCGCCGGGCGCAGACCGCGGTCATTCCGCGGACTGGGGGCGGGGCGTTCGAGCGGCGGCGATGGCAGCGGCGCCCGCGAAGCGGGCAAAGCCAGCGGCACCGGCGGCGGCAATTGCTGGACGACCGGCGCGCCGCGGCGCAGTTCGTCGCCGAAGCGATTGACGACGTAAGTCCCGCTCGTTTTGTGTTTCTCGATTTCGATCAGCCCGTGGCGCTGGCCGTCTTCGAGGAGCTCGCTGAACGTGCGGTAGCCGTGGTATTCCTCGTTGAAGCTCGGCTTCTTGCGCTTCATCGTGTCCTTGACCATCGACGAGAAGATCACGTCCTTGTTCTCGCGCCGCAACGCCACGAGCGAATCCATGAGCAAGTTGAAGACCTTGCGTTTGACCTCGGGCAGCTGCGCCCCGCCGGGGAGCGGCAGGGCGTCGTGGCGATCGAGGTCTTCGTAGTAGATGAATTCGTCGCAGTTGTCGCGCAGCAGGTTCGACGTGGCTTCGACCAAGCCGAGGCCGATGACGTGCTTGCCGAGTTCCTTCAACTTGGAAACGAGCGGTGAGAAGTCGCTATCGCCGGAGACGATGACGAACGTGTCGATGTGGTCTTTCGAGTACGCCAAGTCGATGGCGTCGACCACCAAGCGGATGTCGGCGGAGTTCTTGCCGGTCATCGACCGCTTGGGGATTTCGATGAGTTCGATGGCCGCTTCGTGCAGGGAACCGGCGTAGGTGCCGAAGCGGCTCCAATCGGCGTAGGCCTTCTTGGCGACGATCTTCCCTTTTTCGACGAGGCGTTCCAGCACCTTTTCGATCTGGAAGCGGTCGCGCCGGCCGCCGAAGCCGAGGGCGAGATTTTCGAAGTCCACGAACACGGCCAGAGTGCGTTCGCCGTCGCCGGCGCGGGTTTGTCTCATATCGAAGTCGGCTCCGCCAGCATCCGGGCGGCTCGCCGCCCCGTTACGTCCCTGTGCCTATCATGCGGGGTGGACGCGGAAACGACAACGGCGCCGCGAGCGGGTTGGGGGTCCGGCAATTTTTTCCGGGAAGCCTTTGTCGGCAGTTTTCCGGCCTGAAAGGTCGGTTCTGTCAGCCCAGGTCGGAGACGGCGCAGCCGTCGGAGGCCCGGGCACAACGACCTCCTTGTGAATTCCGGCCTGAAGGGCCGGTTCATTGGTATTGAACCGCCCCGACAGGGCGGGATTCTGCTCGTTGCCTCACCCCAGGCCTCCGTCGGCTGCGCCGTCGCCGACCTGGGCTGACAGAACCGACCTTTCAGGTCGGAAAACGGATCGCCAGAAAGTTTTGCCACCCTACTGAGTGACGAGTTCACCCCGCGCAAATGCTCGCGGGAACGGGTAGAATGCACCTCGGCTAGTGCTGCGTCACATTGATGTTTTGGGGTCAGAGCCGGACGCGTTAG
>JANOSQ010000469.1:0-2347 GCA_031415915.1 Fimbriiglobus sp.
ATCGAAGCCCGCAAAATGGGAGTGACCAGCCGTGCGGCATGAGGATGTGCCCGAACCGGTGTCCGAGGAACCGTTCGCCGTCGAGAGCGTGAGCCTCGCCGCGTTCCCCGACACCCTGCGCTTCCCGCGCTTCGACGCCCCGCTGACCGCCGGCGTCCGCGAAGCCCGACTGCTGACGCAGTCGCCGTGGGTGCGCTCGCTCGGGAAACTGGAAATGACCGTGCAGACGGAGGGGTGGAAGTTCCCCTCCCCGCCGCCGGAACTCGACCGCCCGCCGCGACCGCTGGCGGAGAAGGCGCAACCGCGGATCACCGAGCCGGCGCTGCCCGACCGGGTGAAGTCCGACAAGGCGCGCATCCGCACCCGGCCGACGTCCGACATGGTACTGATGAAGGATCGGCTGCTCTTCTTGCTTCAACCGCCGCTGGATGGATTGTTCGACGGGAAGCAGCTCGAAGTCCCGTTCGAACCGTTCCCGTATCAACTGGAAGGGATCGCCTTCCTGATGCCGCGAACCTCGGCGTTGCTCGCCGATGAGATGGGCCTCGGCAAAACCGCCCAAGCTATCCTCGCGCTGCGGTTGATGTTCCACCAAGGCATCATCAAATCGGCGCTCATCATCGCGCCGAAACCGTTGATCCACAACTGGTGCCGGGAGTTGAAGCTGTGGGCGCCCGACCTGCCGCTCGAGGTCTTCCCGCAGGAACCGGAACTGCGCCGCAGCGCGTGGAAGGTCTCCAACTGCCCGCTGAAGTTGATCAATTACGAATCGCTTTCCCGCGACGCGGTGATGGCCGCCGACCCGAGCGTCTACTTCGATGTGGTCGTGTTGGACGAAGCCCAGCGTATCAAAAACAAGGACGCCAAGACGGCCCAAGCCGTACGCGGCATCCACCGCGGCCGGAGCTGGGCGCTCACCGGCACGCCCGTCGAGAACCACGCCGACGACCTCGTGAATATCTTCGCGTTCGTCGATCCGGGTCGCGTCCCGTCCGATACGCCGCCGAAGCGCATCGCCCAGCTCACGAGCGATTGCATCCTGCGCCGCACCAAGGACGACGTGCAGTCGGATCTGCCGCAGAAGACCTTGCGCGATCTCGAAGTGGAACTGACGCCCGCCCAGCGCTACGCCTACGACCGCGCCGAGAACGATGGCATCGTGCAGTTGAACGAACTCGGCGACACCATCAGCGTGCAGCACGTCTTCCACTTGGTCATGCGGTTGAAGCAGATTTGCAACTTCGATCCGCTGACGGGCGAGAGCGCCAAGCTCGAGCAGTTGATGACCGACATGGAGGAAGTCGCGGCGAGCGGGCGCAAGGCGATCATCTTCAGCCAGTGGGTCGAACCGCTGCTGGTGCTGGCGAAAGCTCTCGACCGCTTCGGGCCGCTGCAGTACCACGGCCGCATCCCGCAGAACGACCGCACGCCGATCCTCGACCAATTCAAGGCCGACCCGGATAAGCACGTGCTGCTCATGAGCTACGGCAGCGGCAGCGTCGGGCTGAACCTGCAGTTCACGAACTACGTCTTCCTGTTCGACCGCTGGTGGAACCCGGCCGTCGAAGATCAGGCGATCAACCGGGCCCACCGCATCGGCCAACGCTACCCGGTCACGGTGACGCGCTTCCAAGCCGAGAACACCATCGAAGGCCGCATCGCGGGGATCTTGGAGGCGAAGCGGAAGGTGTTCAACGACTTGCTCTCGCAAGCCGACAAGCCCGCCAATTTAGGGCTGACCGAAGACGAGGTCTTCGGGCTGTTCGACATCAAAGCCCGCCCCAAGCGCGCGGGGTAAGCCCTACCCCTTCAGCATCTCGTGGTGAATCATCCCGCACGCCGCACTCTTTGCAGAGCTTCTAACGGATGGGAAGCTAGAATGGCGGAGGGAGAAACCGGAGGGCGATGCGATGCCGATACACGACTGGACCCGCGTGACCGCCGGGACATGGCATTCGTTCCACCTCAGCTGGATTGCCAGAATCCTGTCCTCGCTCAACGACGGACGAATGCCGTCGGATTACTACGCCCAAGCGGAGCAGATCACCGGGCCGTGGGAAGCGGACTTATTGGCTTTGGAAATCCAAGATCACAGCGAGGGTTTTGAATCTGGGGACAGCGGGGGTGGTGTCGCATTGGCCGTCGCCACGGCCCCGCCAAAAACACGATTGCAGACCGAGATCGAGTTCACGACCCGCAAGCAGCGGCAGATCGCGATTCGCCACACGAGCGGCGATCGGATCGTCGCCTTGCTCGAACTCGTTACCCCAGGCAACAAATCGAACCGCCTGAGCATGACGTCGTTCATCGAAAAAGCCGTCTCCGCACTGCAAACCGGCTACCATCT
>JANOSQ010000470.1:0-1924 GCA_031415915.1 Fimbriiglobus sp.
GCTCACGCGTCCGGCTCGTAAGTCGCCCCCAAACGCCGAACGCCACCCGAGTCGGCTCGGGTGGCGTTGGCGATTCACTCATCCACTCACCAGCGGATGATGGCGCCGATGG
Source organism: Fimbriiglobus sp. (assembly GCA_031415915.1). Taxonomy (GTDB): domain Bacteria; phylum Planctomycetota; class Planctomycetia; order Gemmatales; family Gemmataceae; genus JALHQU01. The sequence goes on from JANOSQ010000470.1 coordinate 113, forward strand.
TCGCGGTGAACATGTCGTTGTTCCCTTCGAACGGGCGGCCGTCCGAGTTGTGGTCGTAGCGCACTTCCGGCATCACCCAGAGCCACGGGGTCGGCTTCCACGTCAGGCCGGCGGTCACAGCGGTGTACAAGCCTGAAGTCCCGGTGCGGTAGCCCTGTTCGTCGTTGAACAGTTCGACCCGGGTCTTGGCTTGGAGCTTGTCATTCACGTCGTAGAGCAGGTAGTTGGCCAGCCCGTACCATTCGGCGAAGCCGGTGTTCGGGGCGTTCTCGATGTGGGAATAAGTCGAGTCGGCCACGTAGGTGAGTTTGTCGGTGATCTTGTGTGTCAGTTGCAGGTTGTAGACGTTGTAGTAGGCGAAATTGCGCGCGGTATCGAACGAAGGATCGGTGATCACGACGTTCAGGCCCACGGTCGTCTTGCTTTCTTTGGGGGCCCAGGCCAAGTGCCCGATGTAGGTCGCCCGGGTCGTGCTGCCGAAGAAATTGTCGCTGCCCACCACGATGCCGTTGGACATCGTCCAGTTATCGTTCAGCGGCGTGATCGCGTTGACGCCCGAGTGCGTGAACGGGTTGTACTGGAACAGGTACGAACGGGAAATGAACGGCGTGTTGATCGCCTGCACCACTTCGTACTCGCAGTTCGTATTGAATTTGCCGACGCGGATCGTGGTGCCTTGGCTACCAAGGTTCGGTAGGAACATGTCGACGTAGGCTTGGTAAAGGTCGATGGGGTATTGCTCGCCGCGGCGCTGTTGGGCGGTGAGCAGGCCGCGCGATGGGGTCAGTCGCGCATCGGTTCCTGGAAGAATCAGATCGGCCGTCGCCCCGAGCTGGAATTCTTTCTTCTCGGTGTCGATGCTCTTCTCGACGTGGAGCCAGTTCTGGTTGAGGGAGAACTTCTCGACGCGGTCGATGAACGGCACGGGCAAGCTGCTTCGGTCGACCGAACCCGTCGTGTAGCTGCCCTGCGTCCAGCCGTAGACTTTCCAGCCGTTGCCGGCGAGCGTCTGCCCGGCGGGGCTGCTTTCGAGCAGTTTTTGAAGGAGGAACTTGTCCGCTTCCGGCGCCGGCTCTTCGGCCGGGGCTTCGACGACCGCCGGCGTCGTCGGGACGACGGGGATGGTCATGGGCATCGGCGCCGGCACGACTTGCTTGGCGACCGGGGCTTCGATGTTGACGACGGGGGCCTGAGCGTGCGCCAAGGCGCCGGTCAGGAAAATGCCCGAAAGCGTGAGTCCGACGATCCGTTTCATGACGGCTGTACCTTCCGTGGGGAAATCGAGCTGGTGAGAGTCCCCCGGGAGTCCATTCCCGGGGATGCTGATGATTTCGGATGTGAGGCCGCGAAGATACCAGCGATAGCGATTGATTTGCCGGTCGGGAATCTACGAGGGGGTCGCGCATTCGGGTCATCGCGCTCCATTGGAATAACCGATAGCGGAGCGGCGAATTTCGGCGAGTTTGACTCAAGTGAGGGTATTTCTTCGTTTGCCTGCCGCGCGAGCATCCTTTCGGGCCATCGAACTGCTCAAGGGTGTCGCATTCGGCGTTCACGATCCGGTTTTGCAGCCTCTCGCCCAAGATTGACGGCTGAAAAATAGCTCCGCTAGCTGGTACCCACCGGTCGATACCTAGATTGGACTCTCCGCGACGGAGAGTCCCTTCGGAGAGCGTTTCGACGATCGATGACTCGGGTTAGAGGTTGGTTCATGCAAATCGTCTCCGGCAGCAGTTCCGAACCGATCACGCGGGGGCGGCTCCTCGATTTCCCGGCCGATCCCGCCCGCCTGATGCGCCGCCTCCACGACGA
>JANOSQ010000471.1:0-11094 GCA_031415915.1 Fimbriiglobus sp.
TGACTGCGGCGAGAGCGAATGCTGAAAGCGCGTGACGATCGGCTATGGAGCCAATGCGGGCGGCGCTTCGCTCAGCTATGCTGAGCGGCATGTGATCAGCACATTGGCCCAACGCCCATGACCATCATCTTTGCTCTCGGAAACCGGCGCCAAGTCGTCCTCACATCAGACAGGCGGTTGACCAGCAATGGTCGGCCTCAGACCGATGAGTCGAACAAGGGAGGCATCCTCACGAGCCTCAATGGTCTCTTCGAATTATTCTTTACTGGCAACAATGGTTTTGCGCCGGTTGAAGTTGCAGGTGCGATGTTAAGACGGTGGTATTCGACAAGTGAAAGAGGGGACGGAAGAGACACTCCCTCGACGCCGGTGAAGAACCAGTCATCCGCTTTCCACCCATCGGCCCGAACCATTGTGAAGTGCCCCTCAATTTGAAGTCGTTTGCCTGCTTCCTGATCGAACCACGATCCGCGAAATCCCACTAACTTTGTGTCGGGTTTTGGGCCGTCCACTTCTTGAGTCAATTCGAAAACGTCGTTGGGATCATCGGGGGACTTGTTCGCTTCGAGCCAATCTAGCACGGGATACATTCGCGGGGTGGCATGTCTTTTCGTTTCCGCCAGCGTTTTGGCATCGGCGAATTTCTTGCAGATCTCCGAAGCATTTTCGGGACGAACCCATTCGTAGATGCCATACCCCGCCGCCGCAATGCCGAGGAGCAATCCCACGATAATCATGCAGCCCAACACGATCACTAAGACGCCGGTCTCCTCGGTCGCATTCGCCGGAGTCGTGGCCATCGGGACGGTGCAATCCACCGCTTCCGGGACTTTTCCGGGTGTGGGAGTGACTACCGGCCGATTGCTCGAGCGGCGAAAGTCAACTACCGGCCGATTGCTCGAGCGGCGAAAGTCATCGGCCCAAGTCACAGGCGAAGCGGTTGCTGCATCGGGTTCGATGTTTTGCCGATTGCTTCCGCTCGCAATAGGTTGCGGGGGCATGACCTGCGAGAGCGGAACGTGCTCCGAGCCCGCTTCCGGGGATCCTCCACCCTCGGCGAGCGGTCCGAAGCCGGGCGTGTGGAGTAGAGGAAGCCAAGCTCCGCCCCCGACCGCGCAGGCCTGAGTCTGCCACTTTGCTTCCCCGGACGCGAGCAAACTGTGGATCTGCGTTACCGAATAGGGGCCGGCCGGAACGTCGCCGTTCAAGAGCCAGAATCGGCTTTCGCTGGATCGATCGTCGGACATACGGACCTCGCCCTTCGGGGTGGCAGGATGTCGACACGCGCTCCGGGAATTTACCGGATGCGCGAATAGGTGCGGATCACGTCGTCCCCTTCGACGCCCGAGAGCAAGAGTGCTCCGGCTCCGTCGAATCGGATCGGAGAGCGACCGGTCCAGCCGCGGAGTTGGGCGTCGTTCACCGGTTCCTTTGCCCCGGTGTATTCGATCGACAGCTCTCCGTCGCGAATGGACCAGCGTCCGAATGCTTCGCACCCCGTGGTGGAATAGTTGAACTTCTCATCCCCGTTGAAAGTGAACGTAGACGAAACGCCATCCGACTCTTGGCGCCACGAACCCAGCAACGGCAATTTCGGGTCTCGCGTGGTCGCCGGCGCCAAAATAGGTCCCATGGCGCCCGAACCCTTTCCAGATCGCGAATTGCAAAAGGCAACCACCCCAAGTAACAGCAATACCCCAAAGAAGATTGTGCCGATCCGCCGCATGGGAAGTGGATGCTGAGTAGCGGCCGGCCAGGCTTTCTCTTTCTCGAGAGCCTGATCTTGCCGGGGAGTTCGGTGCCTGGACTCGCTCCGATGCTGCGGTGAGGCACGTCGAGAGACTACTTCCAGCTTTATGGGGAGAATCTCGGGAGCCGGTGGATGGCCGGTTCGATTCGCCACAGTGGGTCCGATCCCCTCGGTCGCCAAGAGCGATCGCCAAACCGTTTGGCCGATTGGACAGGCCTTCGTCTGCCAAGTCGCGCCGCCTGTCGCCAGCTCGTTGTGGATGTGAGCGACGGTGAAAGGTCCGCTCGGCGTGTCGCCGGTCAGGAGCCAGAACTGAATAGGATTCGGACCGACGTCGGGCATGGAGAGCCTCGCGCAGGGAATCGTCGCATTCGTCGCCGAGGTGACCCTGATCAAGAATTCCGCCTCGACGCAGATCGATCCCAAATTCCCGATACGGCGCAGGATCCCTTCACGGTCCGTCGCACCAGGATCTGGACAGTGGAAGCAACTATCTCAAATGCTACTCAAACGCATCATAGGGGCTGCGACACTCCCCGTCCATGAACAAGGAAGATCGGCAGTTTTTGGAGGGGGTGGGGTTCCGGATCCGCGAGCGCAGGATCGCGGCCGGACTGACGCAGGCGGCCCTGGCCGAGAAGTGCGGACTCCACCGGACCTTCATCGGTTCGGTCGAACGCGGCGAACGGAACGTCGCCCTCCTGAGCCTGCGCCGGATCGCCGCGTCGTTGCGGGTGGCACCGTCCGAACTGCTCGGGGAGGGCAAATAGGCGGCGGGATAGCGGTCCGATGAGAGTCGGTGCAAATTCAGTTTGGCGGGCTCAATCCGCACTTCGCGATGCACCGAGCGTCAAACCCGTTTGGAGTCTTCAATCGCTAGACCCAACTCGGACAGGAACAGCGTCCCGCCCGCCGGACGGTGCGTTTGAGCCCCACTGTACGAGAGGCACAGTCGATCTTTGGCACGCGTCATAGCGACGTAAAGCAGTCGCCTCGCCTCGTGTATCTCATCGGTGAGGTTGTGATCGAGTTCGCGGCAGCCCGGTACCAGCGAATCTTCCACGCCGGTGACGTACACGCGTGAAAATTCGAGTCCCTTGGTGGCGTGGAAGGTGAGCAACGTCACGCGGTCTTGGGCGACGTCCGTCTCGACGGAGCGCGAGAGCGCCAGTCGGTCCAGAAAACCGAGAATGCTCGCGTCGAGGTCGCCCGGTACTCCCATCGCTGCCATCTCGCGCAGCCACTCGACTTCGGCGGGATGCCGGTCCTCAGGGTTACGATCCATCCTGAGTCGGTCCATCAGATCCCTGCCGCCGAGCCGGTCGATGAGATCGTCGACGGAGGGACCGGCGATTAGCAAACGGGCCAGCTCCTGCTCGTACAGTTCGAGAATCGACGAGTACTTCCCGAGCGCCCGGACGGCCCCTTTGCGAAAAACTTCGGCCGCGACCCCGTCGATGGGCACCGGTCCCGCGAGTGCCAAAGCCACCGCGAACGCATCGAGTCGTAGGGCTTGGGCAGACTTGCGGGCATTTCGGACATGCTCTTCCTGCAGCCGCTCGAAAACGGCCGCTAGGCAACGGCAGTCGTCGAGGGCGCGGTGACTGCGGCCGGTGGGTATTCCGAAGCGGGCCGCGAGATCTCCGAGTTTCAGGCCCCCTTCGCGGATGACGTGGCGAGCGAAAGGAACCGAATCGTAATAGGTCAGCCCGGCGAAGCCGTCCCATTCCGCAGTGAGTCGCTTCAGAACGGGAACGTCGAAGCCGTATCCGTTGTGGGCGATGAGCAGTGAATCGCCGACGAATGCCCGAAAGGCAGGCCAGATCGCGGCGAGGCTCGGTTGACCCACGAGGTCCTCGTCACTGTAGCCGTGGGTTTCGGTCGCTCTGGGGGAGATCGGGCGGGTGCAGGCGACGAGGGTATGAAACTCGTCGATGATGGTTCCCGCGCGCACTCGCACGGCGGCTAGCTCGATCACCTCGCACGCCTGTCGATCCAATTCGGTCGTCTCGGTGTCGAAGGCGATGTATTCCTGAAAAGCCGGTTCGCTGTGGCGGCTCTCGTGGATCTGGAGGGCCGCGAAGAATTCGGCGACCCGGACTTGGGCCGCGGTCGGGTATTCCGGTGTCTCTTCGCCCTCTTTCGCTTCGACGGGGGATGGGAACTCGAGGATGAGCTCGTCCCCATCACCGGGGTCCGAATCGTCTCTGTCAAGGACTGTCAAACGCGGCAGGGCCTCCTGTACCATGTGCCTCACCACAATCCCGAGTGCGTCTGCACCGCCGATTCTGACCCGACGACAATTCACGGAGGCTTCCGATAGTTCACCGTGCAATCGCACGGCGTTCTCATTGGCCGCGGGATCTTCGAGGCGCTGGAGGATATCGTCGAACGGCGAAGACCTCGGACCGATTCCATGGGTGAGAATCGACTCCAAAAGTTGACCGAGATCCAGTGGAGCTTTCGCGAGGGCTCTAATGTTGTCCGCCCGATAGAGGAACGCTCGGATCGCGGTTCGATGGCCCTTGGTAGGATCGGCGGCGTATCGTCTGAACGTCGTCTCCAGATCCGCGGTGCGACCGGCCGACACGAGTTGGACGAGCCGCTCGCCGAGAGCCAATATCGCCAGTCCTTCGAGCGCCAACTCCGACCGCGGTGCGATCATCAGTCGCAGAGAACTCGCCACTTGGGCGACGACGGGGTTCTCTGTCATCGACCGTCCCGGGCTGAGCCGGCATGGGATGCCCGCGGAGATCAGTGCGGTCTCCAAGTGGCTTCCGTGCTCGTGCCTCCGGTACAGCACCGCGTAATCCGCATAGGCCCGGCCATGAATGCTACGGTCCTCCTGCAAATGTTCGACGACCCAGCGGAACTCGGCCCTGCGATCGGAGTGTCCGACCGCTTCCACGGCAAACGTCGACTCCCGTGAAGCCTCGATATCCCGGCCCGAGAAGAGCGTATCCGGAGGGAGGATGCGGCGGGCCGTCTCGAAGATCGCCTTCGTGCTCCGGCAATTCCGGTCGAGCAGTACGGGGGTGGCGATGCCGAAGTCGGTCATGAACGTCCCGATGATGCGCGGGTCGGCCCCGCACCACGAAAAGATCGACTGCTCGTCGTCGCCTACTAAAAAAAGGCTCCGGTGCCCGGCCGCGAGTTGGGCGATGATCGCGTACTGCGTCGGGTTGAGATCTTGGCATTCGTCGACGAGGATGTGATCCCACCGGCCGCGAATTTCTGCGGCGATTGATCCGGTCTCCTCGAAAAGCTTCCGTGTGAGGATGAGGATTTCGTCGAAATCGATGAGCCGGGCTTCCCGCAGTTCTTTTGCGTAGCGAAGGTAGAGCTTCTCATCGCCGTCACTGAGCATTGAGAGTTCGAAGCGTCGCTTGCTGAAGGCCGTCAAAAGACGACCCCACCGCTTTTTGGGCGTGCCCAATCGTTTCAGAATCAAGCTGCGGGCCTCATCATCTGCGACACCGAAGCCTGCGACCAGTCCGACGAGACGAGCGTGCGGCCGGAGGATGTTCAAGCAGACTGAATGGATCGTCCCGAGCGTCAATTCCTCGACCATGGCGCCGTGTCGAGTTCGGAGGCGAGTCACGATCTCCTGTGCGGCCTTATTCGTGAACGTGATGGCGCAGATCCGGCCGGGGTCGGCCCCATGCGCGGCGATCAGGTGGGCGATTCGGCCCGTGAGGCAGCGCGTCTTGCCGGCACCCGGGCCGGCCAAGACGAGGTTGGGACCGATCGGCGCGGTCACGGCCAAAAGTTGCCTGGGGAAGTATTCCATCCGGTGGTCGACCAGTGCGTCAAAGCTATCCACTCGCAAGTTATCCCGCCTAATACACGTCTTTTATCACGGAGATCGCGGCCTCGGAGCTGGGGATTTCGCGGCGTCGGGGAATTTGGGCATCCGACCCTTCGGCACCAACAGCACTGTCCGCACATCTGCGAGCGCCCCTCGGATTGTCTCGCCATCGACGCGGAGTGTCACACGCGAGGCTCCCTCCGGCAATTTGAAAGTACCCAACTTCAACCACTTGTACTTCGCCCAAGTGCCCGTACCGGCGATCTTGTTGCGCAGGGACGGTTCGCCGCCGTCGAGCGAGTACGGATTCCCCTCGGAACTCGAATCGCAGGCGTAGTCTAGGTAGACATCCCACTCCGCGGCTTTCGACGATTGGAGCTTCCAAACGACATGATCCTTCGACCCGTGCCAGTTGCCGATGTTGCCGAACCCGGTTTCGAAGGTGATCGCGTCGCCGTGGATCTCGCAATCGGTGGCGCGGAGCGTGAAGGTGCCCCCCTCCGCGCTGACCACCTTCGGCGAATTCCCGGCCACCTGCTTCGGCGCTTTGCCCAGACCTCCGAGGTAAGCGATCAAGTCGGCCATCGCCGCCGGTGGGATGTCTTTCTCCAAACCTTCGGGCATCAGCGAGCGGCCCCTCGATTTCAAGGAATCAAGATCGGCGCGGAGGATCGTGGACTCCTTGCCATCGGCCGGCCGCAGGGTGATCGCCGCGGTGGACTCCGACGCCAACAACCCCGTGACCGTGCGGCCGTCTGTGGTCGAGGCAATGTATTCGAGGTAACGATTGTCCAAGTTCCGATTCGGATCGAGGATTTCGGCCAGCAGGTAATCGGCCGACTTATTCGCCAGTGCGGCGAGATCCGGGCCGACATCGTGACCCTCGCTTTCGAGTCGGTGGCACGCGGCGCAGGTTTTTTTGAAAGCCACCTTTCCGCGAGCGGGATCGCCCGACTTGGGCATCTCTTTCCGGAAGGTGTCGATCACCCGCTGGCGATTTGGATCGGAGGCCCCCGCGAAAACCTTTTCGGCCCGCGCGCGGAGCTTTGCGTCCGGGTGGGTCAGTAGCGCCTGCCGAGTTCCCGCCGTCACCGCCGATGCGGGCAACTTCCCAGCGGATATCGCATCGAACACCTTCGGCACCCACGATTCCCGGGCGAGCAAGGCGGCGATGGCCCGCATTTGGAGATCGGGCGTGTACCCGGCCCAGCCGCCCAGGAGCAAATCTGCGGCGCGGTCGTCCCGGAGTCGCGCGAGCGCGGCGACCGCGGCCACCTGAAGCGGCGTAGGATTCTGCGGTACCAGGATCGCTCCGAGTTTGGCGAGATCGTCGTTCACCCGTTCCGCATCCCGCCCAAGCAACCTCACAGCCGCCACCCGGATGCCGACCTCCGCCTTCGCGTCCGCGACGGTACTCCGCGCCGCGGCGAGTGTCGCGTCCACTCCGGCGGGCCGCTCTTTACTCTTCCCGGAGCGGGCCAGGGCGTCGAGAACCGTCTCCAGCGCCGCGAATTGCCACGCCCGGTATTTGCCGCCTTCTCCCGCGGTGATCCGTTCCAACAGAGCGTTCATCACCGGCTCGTCGCCCAGGCCGACCGCGGTGGCGATCATCTGCGAGAGTAGCGGAGTCTCCAAAAGGTCGGCGACTTCGGGTCGCTCGACGAACGCGCGGAAGTTGCCTTTGTGCAAACTGCTGACGACCGCGGCGAGCAAGAATGGATCGGCCCCGTGCGATTTGACGAGCATCGCGAGAGGTTCGCCCCCCTTCTCGCTATTCCACATGCCCAGCGTGTAGGCCACTTGCAACCGGACTTGGGCATCCGAGTCTCCGGCCAACTTCGACACTGCTGCGGAGATCGCGTCCTCCGAATTCAAGAATGGCTCACTCAGCCGAATCGCGTGCCGGCGCACTGCGGCGTGGTCGTCCGCCAATCCGGCGGTCACGCATCCCTTCGTCAGTCCGCCGAGGCGTTGGAGTGCGACCAAGGCGTGCAACCGCGCTCCCGATCGTTTCGAGTCCTTCAGGAGTGTCACCAACGCCGGCGCCGCGTCTTTGGCCTCGCGCCAGACGAGGAGTTCGGTCGCCGTGTCCCTTTGCCAGCCGTTGGACGAATCGAGCGCGGCCACCAACCCGGCGGTGTCGAACTTGTCCAAACGCGGCCACGCCTTCGGGGCGTCACCGACGGGCCGAACCCTGTAGATCCGCCCGAGGCCGGCGCCGGCGCGCGGATCCACCTTCGCCGAATCGGCCGGGGGAATCCAGCGCGGGTGCTCGATGATGAAACGGTACATATCCGCGATCCAGATCGCGCCGTCCGGACCGGTCGTCGCCTGGACGGGGCGGAACCAGGTGTCGGTGGACGACAGGAACTCGCGGTCCGCGTCCGCGGCCGAGCGTTCACCTCCGTACGTTGATCCGCTCGGCTTCAACACCCGGCGGTGAACTAGCAGGTTGACCGGCTCGCAGGTGAATGTGTTCCCCGTGAACTCGCCGCCGAGCCGGTCGTCGCGGTAAATCCCGATGCCGCATGCCGCGGTGGTACGCCCGGCCGGGCCGGAGAGGGCGAAGAGTTGCGGAACGCGCGCCGGGAACAAGCGGTTCGGGTCGGGGCCCGCGGGCACGCTCACCACCGGGTTCGGCGGGGCCATGTGCGGGTTGCGGCGGAGGTAGTGGTCGGCCAGCGCGTAGTGCCAGCCGAGGTTCGAATTGTCGCACCCGAACCAGTCGCCCCAATCGTTCCGCACCCGGCCCTGCTGGCTTCGACCGCTCGCCGGTTCGATCGCGCCCGTATCCGGCTCGATGCGGAAATCGCGGTCGCCGAGCGGGGTCGTCTTCCCGGTTTTGTGCGAGAGGATTTTCCCGCCGAACAGGCCGCACGAGCCGTAGACCCAACCGTCCAGACCGTAGGCCAGGCCGTTCACGCGGGCCTGGTAGTTGTCGGTGCCGAAGCCGCTGTACCGTTTCTCGACCACGTCGGCTTTGCCGTCTGCGTCGGTGTCCTCGGCGTACAGGATGTCCGGCGCCGCTGTGATAAGGACGCCTTTTCGCCACGGGATTACCCCGGTGGGAAAGGGGAGGCCGTCGAGGAATGTCGTGGCCCGATCGAAAGTGCCGTCGCCGTTCGCGTCTTCGAGGAAGCGGATCCGCCCCCCCGGTTCGAATTTGCCCGACTTCCCGCTCGGGTAGTCGAGCATTTCGGCGACCCACAACTTGCCATCGGGGCCGAACGCCATCGCCACCGGATCGGACACGAGCGGCTCCGCGGCGACCAGATCGACCGCGAACTTCCCGCTCGTGCGGATCGCACGGAGCGACTGCTGCGGCGACAGCGGTCGGCTGCCGTTCGTCTTCGAGGTCGAGAAAGTCGCGGCGAAGCGGGTTCCGAGTTGAGCCTTCACCGCGCCTGCGATCTCGTCCTCCAACCCCGGCTTGAACGGCGCCGGCACGTCGTAGTAGATCATCGCCCCGCCCCCCTCGTAGCCGCCCTCTTTCAGGATGCGCTCGGACGGGATGTAGCACGGGTTCGTGTTCGCATAAGCGGTGATCCACACGCGGCCCCGGTCCAGTTCGCCTTTCAACCGCGCGGCGTAGTCGACCACCACTTCGCCGGGCAAATGCACCATCGCCAGCGAATCGCCGAAGGCCCACGTCTGAATCGGATAGTCGATCGCCGTGGCGAGCGTCTCTTTGCGGTCGAGCTTCGCCAGTTGGACGCGGGCGTAGTGGCCGGTGGCGTCGGTCCGCTTCGCCAAGTCTTCCCACCCTTGGCGCGCGGGCGAGGCGGCGAGCGGCAACACCAAGGATTTCAGAGTGCAAGTGGCTTTCCCGCGCACGGGGGCCAAGTAGCCGCCGTGCATCCGCTTCACCTCGTCGGCGATTTCGCGGCCTTGCACTTGCGCGTTTTCCGCTTTGTCGCGGGAACCGGGGTTCTGATCGGCCCCGCAGCCGATCGAGACGAGGCCGACCGCGCCGGGGAATCGGTCGCGGATCGCTTCCGCCGCGTACCCGGCCCAATCCCCGCCGATCTTATTGTGCGATAGCGTGACGCAGTGGCAGGCATAGCTCGTGTAGACCGCGCGCACTTTCTCCGTCTTCGCGTCTCGGACCAGCAGCGCCGGCAAATCGTGATCGATGGGGCCGCCGGCCGTGCGGCGGTTGCCGGCGAAGCCGACGGTGCCCACTCCCCACCAGAGCGTCGCCCGCTGCGGATCCTTCAACGCCGCGAGCGCCACCTTCTCGAGCTTGTCGAGGAAAACGACAGTATATTCGTCGATGCGCTTGAGGTGCTCTTCGGGGATCGGCACGCCGAACAGGGTCGGGTTCGCCCCCTTCAGCATGGGACCGCAATGGGTGTGCGTGGCCGTAATCGCTATCCGGTCACCCGTCACCTTCCCTTTCAGCCGCTTCACCAGTTCCGCCCGGATCGGCTCCGGGATGCCGAGCACGTCGACGGTCAACAGTAGAACCGGCTGGGCGTCGTCCGAGTGTTGGATCGAAAGCGCCCGGGCGTGGATGCGGTGGTTGACGCCTTCGGATTCGGCCCGGCGGAAGCCGAAACCATTCAGCCGAATCGGGTGTTCTGGAGTAATGTCGACTTCCGAGACGCCGATTTTGTATAGATCGGCTTCGACATCCGCGGCCATGGCCCCATCCGAGTGGATCAACCAGAATGTGAGAAGCATCGCCGCGGGCGAAAGGAAGTTGCGCATGCTGCTCCAACTATCGGCGGGGATTTTGCTTGGGGGAGTGCGTCGGGCGTCTCCTGACCGTTCTAGCATGTCCGGCAGATCGGGGAAGGAGCAAGCCTGTGATGGCGATTCTTGGATTTCCGTACGTGCCGATCCCCCTTCGTTCGCGTGTTCGGCATCTCCTCTACTAGGCAAAGTGTCTTCCCACCCGAACATGGATCAGGCACAGGCCGGCGATCAGGACCGCGATGCCAAGTAGCCCCCCGATGAACGAAGAGGAGTCCCTTCGCCGCCCCCACACGGCGCCGAGGCCGATCAGCCCCGCGAGCGTTATGCAGCAGCACCCGACCCCTATCGCGAGCGGACCCGGTATCCGGTAGTACCCCCTGCGGCGGCGGTACCCGTCGAAGTAGCCTTGGCGGAGCGACTCGTCGATTAGGGCATAGGCAAAGAGGACTAGCACCGCGATTCCGACCGGCACGGAGATCCACGCCGGAGGTAGGAAGCGAGCCGCCGCCCGGGATGGGGCCCGACGGGGCCACCCTACGGAACGTTGCCCTTTTGAGCCTGCGCCGGATCGCAGCGTCGCTGCGGGTGGCACCCTCCGAGCTGCTCGCGGACGTGAAATGAGCCGGGGTTTGCGGTTCATATCCGCCGAATCTGATCAGGTCCATGCGCATGGTGATCTGCCCGCGCGGCCGAAGGTACATCGGATCGTGGGCACCAATCACTTAGGCGAGCGGCAGGAGGTAGCCTACCCAATTGAGGTTTCCGAAACGAGCTCGGCATGAGACGATGGGCAATTCACCCGTCACCCATCTTCTGAGGACGGAGTCATGGACGACTC
>JANOSQ010000472.1:0-5333 GCA_031415915.1 Fimbriiglobus sp.
CGCCGCCCTCATTGGCAGCCCGGATGAAGGCCTCCAGGACTCCAAGCGGTCCGATGCCGTGAGCCCCGAGGATTTCGACCGCCGCCTCTCGCTCGCGGACCGGATGAACAGCCAGTTCCACAGCCGCTATCCGAATGCGGATGTGAAAGCCTACGAGGAACTCTATCGGGAAGCCATCGCCCTCATGAAATCCAAGGATCTCAGCGCCTTCGATCTCTCCCAGGAATCCGCCGCTACCCGCGCGCTTTACGGCGAAGGCCGCTTCGCCCAAGGCTGCCTGCTCGCCCGCCGGTTGGTGGAGAACGGCGTGCGCTTCGTCGAGGTCCAGCTCGGCGGTTGGGACACTCACGTGGACAACTTCACCGCCGTCGCCGGCCGCTGCCAGGAGTTCGACCAAGCCTACGCCGCGCTCATCAACGACCTCAGCCAACGCGGGATGCTCGACAAGACCCTCGTCATGATCTCGTCCGAATTCGGCCGGACGCCGAAGATCAACGGCACGGCGGGTCGGGATCACTGGCCCAAAGTGTTCAGCGTGGTGCTCGCCGGCGGCGGCATTAAAAAGGGCTCGGTCTACGGCAAGTCGGACGCGACCGCCAGCGAACCGGACGAGGACGCCCTCACGGTCGAAGACATGGCCCAAACGGTCTACAGCTGCTTGGGCATCGACGCCGCGAAGAAACTGATGTCCCCCGGCGACCGGCCGATCGACATCGTCCGCGAAGGCCACGTCCGCAAGGAATTGCTGGCTTAAATGCATGAAGATTTTTCACCGCAGAGGAAGAAGAGAACGCGGAGAAGAGCAATAGATAAAATGCGGGCCGTGTTGCTCGCAAGTGTCACCCTTCATCTGTTTTTCTTCTCCGCGTTCTCTTCTTCCTCTGCGGTGAAATTCTTGATTGCTCGCACTTGGAACCGAGGCATCGCACCATGATTCGCGCCTTCGCCCCTCTCGTCGCATTGATTCTCGGCGCATCGCTGGCCCCCGCCGCATCGCCGTCGCTCGGGGGGATCTCACCGCTCGGTGGGCAACGCGGCACCGACGCCGTCGTGTTATTCGGCGGCGCGCGGTTGGCCGATGCCCAGGAAGTGCTGATCTATTACCCCGGGGTCACCGTCAAGAAGTTGGAAGTCGTCAACGACGCCCAAGTGAAAGTGACCTTCACCATCGCCGCCGATTGCAAGCTCGGCGAGCACCTCTTCCGCATCCGCACCGCCTCCGGAATCAGCGAGGCCCGCACCTTCTGGATCGGCGCGCTGCCGAGCGTCGATGAGAAGGAGCCCAATAGCGAATTTGAACAGGGCCAACCGGTCGCCTTCAACAGTACCGTCCACGGCGGCATCGGCGGGGAAGACGTCGATTACTTCGTGGTCGAAGTGAAGAAAGGCCAACGGATCTCGGCCGAAATCGAAGGGATGCGCCTCGCGGTCGGCATGTGGGATCCGTACATCGCGATCCTCAACGACAAACGCTTCGAAGTGGTCTCCAGCGACGACACCGCCCTCGGCGGCCAAGACGGACGCTGCTCGACGATCGCCCCGGCCGACGGCAAGTACACCATCATGGTGCGAGAAGCGGCCTACGGCGGCGGCACCGCCTACCGCCTGCACATCGGCAACTTCCCGCTGCCCACCGCCGTGATCCCCTCCGGCGGCAAACCGGGCGAAGAGATCGAATTCCGCTTCCTCGGCGACCCGTCGGGCGAAATCAAACAGAAGATCAAGCTCCCCGCTGTGGCCGATGCCAACTACCGCCTGCATTGCCAAACCGCCGACGGCATCAGCCCGACCGGGTTCAAGGCCCGCGTGGTCGATGTGCCGAACGCGATTGAAGTCGCCAACGCGAACAGCCCCGCGACCGCTCTCGTCGGCACCGCACCGGGGGCCTTCAACGGGACGATTTCGACCGCGAACGAGACCGACTACTTCAAGTTCGCCGGAAAGAAAGGGCAGGTGTTCGACATCCACTGCTACGCCCGACGCCTCGGCTCCCCGCTCGATCCCGTCATGCACTTGAACCTGTGGACGGCCAACGCGCCGGGCGCCTACCTCGTCGGCAACGACGACAGCGCCGGCCCGGATAGCTACTTCCGTGTGACTCTTCCGCAAGACGGGGAGTTCGTCCTCAGCTTGCACGACCACCTGAAAAAGGGCGGGCCGGACTATTTCTACCGCATCGAGTTGACCGCCGTGGCGCCGAGCACTTCGATCAACATCCCGAAGGTCGATGGCAATAACGTCTCGAATCAAGATCGCCAAACGATTTCGATCCCCAAGGGGGGCCGCGCGGCCTCGCTCATCAATGTGCAACGGGCCGAGTGGGGCGGGCCCGCGACGCTGACGTTCCCCGGCCTCCCCGTCGGGGCCACCGCGGCCGTCGATCCGGTCGATGCCGGGTTGGGCACCGTTCCCGTGGTGTTCGAAGCCAAGGCCGACGCCCCGAACGCGGGCGCTCTGCTCGCCTTCGCGGTCAACCCGGTCGATGCGAACGTCAAGGCGCTCTCCACGGTCAACTTCGATGTGAACTACAACATCGGACTGAACAACACCCCGTTCCACCGGCACTACACGAACCGGATCGCGGTGGCGGTGACCGAAGCGGCGCCGTACTCGATCGACGTGATCGAGCCGAAGGCGCCGGTGCCGCAGAACGGCAGCATCAACTTGAAGATCGTGGCCAAGCGGGCCGCGGGGTTCGCCGGGCCGATCACGGTCTACCCGCTGTTCACCCCGTCTGGCATGGGCATCGCCGGCTCGGCGGTGATCCCGGCCGGAGCGCTCGAGACGACGCTCTTTGTGAACGCGGCGCCGAATGCGGGTGTGCGGAAGTGGAAGACGGCGGTGATCGCGATCGCCGACGCGGGCAAGGGGCCGGTCTGGACGAGTTCGCAACTCTTCGCGCTCGAAGTCGGGCCTCCGCTGATCGTGTTCGCCCAAGAGCGCGCCGCCGTGGAACAGGGCCAACCGACGACGGTGTTCGGCAAGGTGACGGTGAGCGCGCCGTTCGTCGGCGAAGGCATTGTCAAGCTGATCGGGCTCCCCGTGAAAGCCGTGGCCCCGGACATCAAGCTGACCAAGGACAGCAAAGACGCGACTTTCGCGGTGACGACCGACAAGACGACCCCGGCCGGGAAGCACGGCATCTTCGGCCAGTTCATCGTGACGATCAACGGCGAAGTGGTGACGCAAGCCGTCGGCGGCGGGGAACTCCGCGTCGATGTGCCGCTGCCGCCGAAGGTGGCGGTGGTCGCCCCGCCGGTGCCGGCCCCGATGGCGGTGAAGCCGGTGACACCCGTGCCCCCGGCGCCCGTGGCCGCGAAGCGTCTGACGCGCTTGGAGCAATTGCGGTTGGAACAGGAGGAGCGCGAGAAGGCCGCGAAGGCGGGGACACCGGTGACCCCGAAGAAAGAGGAGCCAAAGAAATGAGTGCGACGCTGGAAACGAGCTGATGGAGTTAACCGCGGCGCAGCCAGCCGAACACAGCAGTCGATTGGACACGCCTGACGCGGATGAGCCGTTGACGCCCGAAGAATGGGAAGAATTGTGGGCGGTCGAAATCGAGCGGAGAATGGCCGACTTGGAAGCGGGTCGCACCAAACTCGTCCCATGGGAAGATTTCAAAGCGAGCATGGCCGAGCGGATCAATCGTGTAAAGCCGGAGAATAGACCATGACCGACGCCATCGAACAATTGAAACCGACGATCGCCGCGCTGACGAACGACGAACGTCTATCGCTCGCGGATTGGATCTACGAGAGCGCTGACGAGCCAGAAGATCCCGAATTGCTCGAAGAATTAGAGCGGAGAAGGCGGGATTACGAAAGTGGTCGAAGTCCAGGGATTCCAGCCGAAGAAGTTTTCCGCAAATTGCGGGAACGCCTCGGATGAAAGCCGTGGAGTTGTCACCAGAAGCGCGCGATGAACTCGAGCGCGATGCGTTAATCTACGAAGTACAACGCTCCGGACGGGGCCACCGCTTTATGCGAGCCGTCCGTGCGGCAACTAAATTGATCAGTCGGCACCCACGGATCGGTAGCCCTTATACATCGGCGTTCCGCAAGCGCTTGGTCATCGGCTTTCCGTACGCAATTTTTTACTCGGAGTACGACGATTGTTTGTGGATTGCGGCGATCTATCACGGACATCGGCCACCCGATGAATGGATGGGTCGTGTGAGACGATAACAACCGAGGTTCGAAAGATATGCGTTCCACGATTCTACCGGGTCTGTTCCTAGCTCTGCTCGCCGGCGTGCTCGTGGCGCAGACGCCGTCCGCGCCGATCCCCGCGCCCCCGGTTCAACCGAAGGCGGCGCCGACCCCACCCGCTCCGGCTCCGCAACCGGTTCCCGCCCCGCTGAAGCCAGTGCCCCCGGCACCGGTTGCTCCGGCTCCGGTCGCGCCCGCACCACTGCCGGCCCCTGCGAAGATCGCCGTTTACCCGCCGGACATCAACCTCGAAACCTCGCGCGATCGCCAGTCGTTCATCGTCCAAGCGACCTACGCCGATGGACTGACCCGCGATGTCACCGAGCAAGCCGTCGTCGCGGTGGCCAACCCCGCGTTCGCCAAACTCGAGAAGACCACCTGCCTCCCCGTCGCCGACGGTGTCACCGAACTCAGCGTCGCGTTCGCCGGGCTGACGGTGAAGGTCCCCGTGAAGGTGGCCAAGGCCAAGGAAGATCGGGCCATCTCTTTCAAGCTCGATGTCATGCCCGTGTTCCTCCGCTCCGGCTGCAACAGCGGCGGTTGCCACGGCGCGGCCCGCGGCAAAGACGGCTTCCGCCTCTCGCTCTTCGGCTTCGACGCCGACGGCGACCACTACCGCCTCACCCGCGAACTCAACGGTCGCCGCGTCAACCTCGCCATGCCGCACGAGTCCTTGCTGCTCGAGAAGATCGCCGGCAAAGTCCCGCACACCGGCGGTAAGAAGATCGCCGAAGGCGACGAGTATTACACCGCCATCACCCGTTGGCTCGAAGCCGATTGCCCGCAAGACGCCCCGACCGTCGCCACGGTGACGGGGGTTGAAGTCTTCCCACCCGGCGGCGTCCTCGACGGCCCCGGTACCGCCCAACGCGTCATCGTGCGGGCGAAGTACAGCGACGGCACCGACCGAGACGTGACCAGCCTCGCGCTCTTCCTCACGAACAACGAAACTTCCGCGAAGATCGTCTCCAACGGCGACGGCGCCGTGACCGCCGGCGAACGCGGCGAAGCCTTCGTCATGGCCCGCTTCAGCACCTACACCGTCGGCGTGCCGTTCGTCACGCTACCCAAAGGCATTCAATTCAAATGGCCCGCGGTGCCCGAAAACAACTACGTCGACAAGCT
>JANOSQ010000473.1:0-2131 GCA_031415915.1 Fimbriiglobus sp.
TCGCCGACGCGTTCAACAATCCGCTGCGGACGAACGCGGTTCCGAGTTTCCTGGTGGACAACGTCGACGCGCCCGGCTCCGTTCCGAGGGACTTCGTCGGGGTCGCTTCGAATCTCCCGTCGAACGTCGGCCGCATCACCGGGGGGATGCGCGTGGCCGCGACCTACGCCAATCGCGACAACTTCGCCGACCTCGTACTGGCGCAAGGGCCGAACGGCTTCCCGCGCGTCCAGATCCTCGCGGGTCAGAATTTGGCCACCCTGTTCGACTTCACGGTCTTCGGCGGGTTCTTCGGCGGCCTCAACGTCACCGGACACTTTTAATCGGCGTCCGACGGGCGGCGACCCTGGACTGGGGTCGCCGCGTCGTACAATGCTCGGAACGTTTGAGAGCGACGCCAGACCCCTCCGACCATCGCTCTCGCCCTCGCGCCCACCTCCATGAGTGCCACGCACGGTACGGCCCCTTCCCCCGGCGGGCACAAACACCACCAGTCCTTCTGGCTCTGGGTGATGTGCCTCACGGGCGTCGATTACTTCAGCACCCTCGGCTACCAACCCTCGATCGCCTTCGATAGCGCCGGCCGACTGGCCCCGCTGGCCACGATCGTCCTCGTGCTCGTCACGCTGCTCGGGGCCTACCCGGTCTACGCGTTCGTCTCCCGGTGTTCGTTCGAGGGCCAAGGCAGCATCGGGATGCTCGCCAATCTGTTCAGCGGCTGGTGGGCCAAGCTCCTCGTGCTGACCCTGCTAGGGTTCGCCGCGACCGATTTCGTCATTACGAAGACGCTCTCCGCCGCGGACGCGGCCAAGCACATGATCGAGAACTCGCTCTGGCCCTTCCCGCCCGAAGAGTCCGCGCACGGCTGGGACTGGCAACAGATCGGCGTGACGGCATTCCTGCTCATGCTCCTCGGCGCCATGTTCATGCGCGGCTTCCGCGAAGTCATCGGCTTGGCGGTCGGCATCGTGGGCGTCTACCTCGTGCTCAACGTCATCGTCATCGGCTCGGGCGTCGTTTACCTCGCCGAGCACCCCGTCGTACTCGAGGATTGGTGGGCGAAAGTCCAAGCCGGCGATTGGGTACTCGCGGAATCGCCCATCGAAGTCGTGCCCGGCGGGAGTTGGCTCACGCTCTTCGCGGTCGTGTTCCTGATCTTTCCGAAACTCGCCCTCGGCTTGAGCGGCTTCGAAACTGGCGTCGCCGTGATGCCTTGGATCCGCGGCGACACCACCGACACCCCGGCCAAACCGTCGGGTCGCATCCGCAGCACTCGCAAACTGCTGCTCACGGCCGCGATCATCATGTCCACGGGGCTGATGGGATCGTCGTTCGTCGTGGCCACGCTGATCCCGCCGAACGCGCTGCTCTACTTCGACGACGACGGCAAACCGGTGCGCCCCGAGAGCTGGCCGGAAGGCAAACCCAAGCCGAAGGCCCGCGCCCACGAACGGGCGCTGGCCTACCTCGCCCACGCGGAACCGATGGCCGTCGGCCCCGAAGGCGAGAAGTTGAACCCGATGTTCGGGCCGGTGTTCGGCACGGTCTACGACGTGAGCACCGTGGTGATCCTCTGGTTCGCCGGGGCGAGCGCCATGGCCGGGTTGCTGAACTTGGTGCCGAAGTATCTGCCGCGCTACGGGATGGCTCCGGAGTGGGCGCGGGCCGTGCGTCCGCTCGTCATCCTGTTGACGGGGGTGAATCTGCTCGTCACGCTCATCTTCAAAGCCGACGTGACCGCCCAAGGGGATGCCTACGCCACCGGCGTGCTCATGCTGATGACCAGCGCCGCCGTGGCGACTGTCATCGAGAAGTACCGCACCGGCAAAGGATCGTTCGGCGGTCGATTGGCCATTCCGTACGTCTTCATCGGCTTGATCTTCGTCTACACCACCGCGGCCATCGTCATCGAGAAGCCCGTCGGGCTGCTCATCTCGTCGTTCTTCATCGCCGCAATCCTGCTGACTTCGTTCATCTCGCGGATCGCCCGCAGCCGGGAGTTGCGTTTCGCCGGGTTCAAAGCCGTCGATATCCAATCCAAATTGCTCTGGGACACGATCCGCGATTTGGATCTGACGATCCTCGTGCCGCACCGGCCCGGGCGGCGAACGCTCGCGGAGAAGGAGCAATC
>JANOSQ010000474.1:0-2830 GCA_031415915.1 Fimbriiglobus sp.
GCTCGCCGCGTCCGCCGTGACGGAATCCGGCGATCCGGTCGCCGTGCTGTCGCTCGAAGCGCAACGGCACGACTTGGTACTCCTTGGTCGGCAAACCCACTTCCGGTTCGAATCCCAGGACTCGCCCGACGACGTTCTCCAACAACTGATTCGGCACGCGCCGCGCCCCGTCGTCGCGGTCCCCCTCAAACCGGAGGGCGGCCGCGGCATCGTGATCGCATACGACGGGAGCCTTCAGGCCGCCCGCGCGGTCCAAGCGTTTCAGGCGACGGGACTCGGTGTCGGGAGGCCGGTTCACGTGGTCCACATCGGGAACGGCTCGGGCGCGGGTTCCCCCCCTGCCTGCCGGGCCGTCGAGTTTTTGACCGCCCACGGCATCGCCGCCTCGGTTCACGACGTGCGGGCCGCCGACTCGGTGGCCCACGCGCTGGTCGGTGCCTGCCGCGACTTGCGAGCCGGCCTGGTGGTGATGGGGGCCTACGGGCGCTCCACCCTGTACGAGTTCTTCCTCGGGTCGGTCACCCGGACGATGCTCGCGGAATCTCCGGTCCCGCTGTTCCTCTACCATTGAAAGGCGTCGGACCACCGACGCGATTCACGCAGAACACTATCACCCCCAGCCTACCACACGGAAGGCCGGAACGATCCAAAAACCGACCCCACTCATAATCAAGGAGAGAAAGATGATCCGAACGATTCTCGTTCCACTCGACGGCTCTCGAACGGCCGAACACGCTCTGCCGTGGGCACGATCACTGTCGCGTCGCACCGGGGCGGCCGTGCGGTTAGCTCGGGTTCGGCGGATCCCACCGGCTCCGGTCACTGGCGAGGGGATGACGACCTACGATCCGGACCCCTACGAGTACATCACGAAAGAAGAAAACGAGTACATGGCCGCGGCGGCCAAGACCTGGCTCGATCCCGAATCGGAAATAACCCTGACGGGGGTTCTGCTCGAACCCAACGACTCGATTGCCGGAACGCTGATCCGATACGCGGAGACCGTCGCTGCCGATCTCACCATCATGACCTCGCGCGGCCACGGACCCGTGTCCCGGTTCCTGTTCGGCAGTGTCGCGGACGAGTATCTGAGGTGTGCCCCAGGACCGACGTTACTCATCCAGGGGGATGCCGCAACGGTTCCCGACCCGTCCGTCGAACCAAGAGTCGGCAGGGTCATCGTTCCGCTAGACGGGTCCGACTTGTCCGAGCAGGCGGTCACGCCGGCCCTAACGCTCTTCGACTGGTACGGGTGTGAGATCACTCTGCTCCTGGTGCTGGACGCGGTGGAAGACATCCGACAACTGATGGAACGTGTTGAGGGTTCAATTTCCAACCGCTGGACCGCTCAGACGGCCTCGCCGATCGCCGGTGAATATCTTCAGCGAGTCGCTGACCGCCTGCGACGAGAGACTTCGAATGTGCAGACGAAGGTCATCGAGTACGGCTCGGCGGCCGACGTGATTTTGGCCGAAGCAGCCGATCCGACAACGGCTATCGCGATGGCCACCCACGGCCACGGCGGTCTCACTCGCATGATTTTCGGCAGCGTCGCCGACAAGGTCGTTCGCGGGGCGACCGGGCCGGTGCTGATCGTCCGGCCGCACCAGGAAGAATAGCGAGGTCACTCCCTCGATTCAGAGGACTACACGGGGGCGAACCGGAAGGCGAACATCCGACATCCAAGGCCCGCGGTCGGTCCACCTGGAAAGCTCCCGATGCGGGTCTTTGCTCGCGCGGAGGAAAACCCTGGACTATTTCTCAACCGGCCGGTCGCACCTTTTCGACAGCGGCCCGGGCGATCACGCGGACGTCCGGGTGCTCGTCGTCAGCCGCCTTGATCAAGGCCAGAAGCGCTTTCGCGGCTTTCGGCCCGATGGCACCCAGCGCCTGACACGCCGTCCAGCGGAGGTCCGTGTCGTCGTCAGCCACCATGCCGAGCAGGGCGGGCACGGCCTTGTGCACGGCCGGGCCGATGCCGGCCAGCGCCGCGGCCGCCACCCGGCGGATCTCTCCGTCCGGGTCGGCCAATCCCTCGATCTATAGTGGACCCCGGAAACCGGACCGCGGGTAGAACTCCCTTGTTGGGGGTTTGGATCGCGGTCGTGAAAGGGCGTGTGAATGAGCAAAAGTCCTCGGGTGCATACGGCGGAGTTCAAGGCGCGGGTGGCGTTGGCGGCGTGCAAGGGGGATCGCACGCTGAGCGAGATTGCGGCTCAGTACCAGGTGCACGTCAAACTGGTGCAGGGTTGGAAGAAGCAGATGCTCGAAGGGGCGGCGACGGTCTTTTCAAAGACTGACAAGCCGGTGTCATCGAAGGAGGCTGAAGCGAAGCAAACCGAGTTGTTCGAGCAGATCGGTCGGCTGAAGATGGAACTCGAATGGTTGAAAAAAAAGTCGGCGGCGTTCCTGTGACGGGAAAGCGTCAGCAAGTCGAACCGAAGCACGCGGAGTTGAGCATTCGACGGCAGTGCGAGTTGTTAGGGTTGGCTCGTTCGAGTTGGTACTTCGAGCCAGTGCCGGTGTCGGCGGCGGACTTGGCATTGATGGATCGGCTGGATCGTTGGCACACGGACCATCCGTTTTTGGGGAGTCGAAAGTTGGCCGCGCTGGCGAGTTCGCCGGAGGAGGCGGTGAACCGGAAGCGGGTGCAGCGACTGATGCGGTTGATGGGCATCGAGTGCTTATTTCCCAGGCCGAAATGCGCGATGACATCGCGGTGTCACAAGAAGTATCCGTACTTGCTGAAGGGGTTAAAAATCGAGCGACCGGGGCAGGTATGGAGTGCGGACATCACGTACGTTCCGATGCCGTCGGGGTTCATGTATTT
>JANOSQ010000475.1:0-2101 GCA_031415915.1 Fimbriiglobus sp.
GCGAGAGCCGTCCGATGCGGGGCGACCGAGCGACCCGATCCGCGAACTCTACAAGAACCAACTCCCGCCGGAGTTCGTCAACGTGGCAGCCGCTGGCTTGGGCGGTGCCGCGGGATTCACCCTCCTCAAGAGCCAACTCCCGCCGGAGTTCGTCAACCCCGCCACCGCCACTGATCTCAACCAGGCGCACCGCTTCGAGTCGCCCAACCCCATTAGCATCGGCGAAGGGATGGTGGCACAACAAGCCGTACGACTGCGGACTCAACTGGACGATGATGCGAGGGCGAAGCTCGACGAGCGAATCTTGGCGTCCGTCGAACCGGCCGTTCTCCAAGACGCGCTGGGGAGGCTGGCCGAGGAGATGGACTCCCGTCCGTACCGGTATTCCGCCGACGCACTCGCGGCGTGGGGTGGGGCCGTCCGGCAAATCGCTTTCCGCAATGAACCGGTCGCGGCACTGAATCGCATGAACGCGCAGCGACGGGCACTCATTGTCCGCGAAGCCGTCAATCTCATCCTCGAAGAACAGAGCGATCGCGGGGCCGTCGAGTTCCAGCGCGCCGAGCGTCAGTTGCGCTCGGGCCGCAACCGCGTCCGGTTCAATGCGAAGGCGGAAAAAGATCGGCTGGAAGATCCCTCGTTCGGCCAAGCGATCGCCCGCACCCGCCGCTACCCCGGCTTGGCCCGCCGACTCGCGCTGGTGGTTCACGGCGTCGTGGCGATCGGGGAGAAGCTCGATCCGTCCGCGACCGGAACCGTGCGGTTGAAGCTGGCCGCGGACGGTGCGACGCTCGATTTGCCGCGCACCAAGTACCGCTTCGAGGAACAGAAATCGATCTTCCGCGCCGCCATCGGCGACCCGAAGACGTTCTCGCCGAACGCGGCCCTCTTCTACGAGCACAACGTCTTCGACCCCTCTCTCTACCGCGTGACGCAGCAAGACTTCTTGGTCACCGCGATGCGGAATCCGGCCGAGGAAATCGCCGGCTCCACGGCGGCGCCCGCGGTCGATCCGACCGCGGCCGCGGTGGCCGAACTGACCGGCGAACTCGAGCGGACGAACGTCAATTCCATCCAAGTGATCTGGACGCCGCGGGCCGGCAGCTCGGCGGGCGCCCTCGACCGACGGCTGCGCGACACGGCCGACCGGAAGGATCCGGTGCTCACGGCCGAGGATCTCGCGGTCGGTTGGACGGTGTTCGTCCGGCGCCGCACCGGGCCTGGGAACCGCGAGTGGCTGTCGCTCTGCCGGCGGATCGTGTCCGTGACGCCGAAAGGGGAGCGCCGGCCCGCCTTCGAGTTCGAGGAGGAGGGCCACATCGCCACGGGAACGATGCGGCAAGCGCCGCCGACCGTCGGTCTGGTGTTGGTCGTCACCGAGAATTCGATCCGGCTGAACAAGCTTTATCCGGGCAACCTCGCCGCAGAGGCGAAGGACCCATACCCCGTGAGGATGTCGGATGACCCGGTGAAGCCGGTGCCGACGGTCGTGGTGCGCAGCGACTTGGAGCCATTCTCGAAGTTCGCCGATGTGAAAACGGGAGACGTCGCCCACCTGACGTTGAACTTCGCGCCCGACGGCGACGATGCAAAGGTGGATGGCGACTTCACCATCCACTGCCACCGAAACCCGTGCGACATTCAACTGCATCCCGACGCCGGCGAATGGAAGCTCCCGCCTCTGCGCTTCGGCGCGAACTACGAGTTCTGCCTGCGCCGCGTCGATCTCGCCGGCAACCATCTTTACGACGACAACCCCCCGCGGGCCGGCTTGCTGGAGGACGCTCTCCAGCCGCTCCGCCCACTGCTGGACAAGAACGCGATGCTCGCCTTGCTCGGGTCGGTCGCCGCCCCGGCACTTCCCCAAGAGACGTTTCGCCGCGCCGATCGACCTTTCCCCGCTCCACTGGCCTTCCCGCGCGATCGATTGATCCCGATCTGGGGTGCACCCTCGACCGGCGCCACGGACGCTCCGCCGGAGTGCCTGACACTGATCGCGGCCGAGCGCGAGGCCACGCTCGTGCTGTTTTCGGATGTGCTCGGTCGCGGCGTCCCGGATGCGCGGGAGGCCTGCGCCAAGTTGCTCCCCGCATCCGCGCCG
>JANOSQ010000476.1:0-1710 GCA_031415915.1 Fimbriiglobus sp.
ATGATGACGCTAAACGCCCGGAGGCCCGGCATGAATCCCGGCGAGCGGAGCGGCGTCAGCCCTCCGGTACGTTGTCCTGTAGCGGCAACTCAACGCAGGCCGCTCAACAATTATCTCACTCCTGACCGAGCGAAGTATATATGCACAAATACTTTTGGTGCATTCTGCTGTCACAATTTACTCTTCTGTGACAATTTTCGGAATTCCAGAGGCAGGATACCGGTGGGCTGACAGATTCGCCAAACATCGTGTTACAGACTGGGAGGTTAAGTGCTGTGTCCCCGTCGGTCGTGTCCTGAGTGGTTGACCCTAATTCCTGCGGTCACCGCGCGTGGGGTCCGAGCTGAAGTCGGGGAACGCGTCTTCCAGAGCGAAGTCGAGGAACCAATTCCGGCCGCTGCTGCCGAACAGTTCGTCCCGGACCGCGTCACTGAAGACCGAGTCGATGTTCAGTTCATCGGACAGGGCGGCGATTCGCGCGTTGAAGCCGAGACTGGAACTCCATTGCGTCAGGATGTTGTGCAGCGCCGTGGTGTCATTGTCATGCGCCGTGGTGCCGCCGATGAGCACGTCGTCGCTGGATTGTCCCAACAAGTGATCCAGGCCCAGTCCGCCAATCAGCACGTCCCGCCCGTCGCCTCCGCGCAATTGGTCGTTGTCGAGGCCACCCAAGAGCAGGTCGTTGCCCGAGCCGCCAGAAAGTTGATCGTTACCTTGTTGGCCGAACAACGTATCGCGGCCGGAGCCTCCGAATAACTGGTCGTTTCCCGAGTCGCCAAAGAACGTGTCATTTCCGGCGCGACCGCGCATCAGGTCGTGGCCCAAGCCGCCGAAGAGCAGGTCATTGCCACCGCCGCCCGTCACCGTGTCGTTGCCGCCCTCTCCGTGCAACTCGGTGGGTTTTTTGAATTTGGAACTCACGGTGATCTGATCGTGGCCCGCGCCGCCGAAGACCGCCAGGCGTTGGAAGTCGGCGCTGCGGAAGCTGCCCAGCACCTGGCCATTGAGCAGGACGCGGAACAGCGAGGAACGGCTGGAGCGCGGCTTGATCTGGATCACGTCGTTCTCCGCCGTGCCGCGGACGCGCAGCAAGGTCTGGCCGGGATTCTGCGGATCGGCCACCAGGGACGCGGTTCCGGGAGCCGCACTGTCCACCAGCACCACGGCGAACGTGGAGAAGTGGCCGGTGACGCCGGTAAAACGCACGAAGGCGGGGACGCCGCTGGTGATCACGTTGAGGTTCGCGTCGAACAGGGTGAGGGCCACGCACTCGTCGGCGACGGGAGTCTGGCCGGGTCCGCACAGGGCGAAGGCCTGGTACACGCTGCCGAGCGTGTCGTTCTTGACCGCGACGGTGGCGTTGCCCGCGGCCAGAGCGGTCAGGAAGGCGGCCCGCTCGTCCGGCGTCAGCGCGGCCACGTTGATCTCGAAGGTCAGCGTGGCGTCGGCGTTGAGCGTCGGAATGTCGAACGCGAACTGGTAGGCGGCCAGCGGATCGATCATGGCCGTGTCGCCCGCGGCATCTGCGCCCGCCTCGGGGTCGAGCGTGGCCGGGTCGAGCCGCAGGGCCGTGAACTGCACCGTGTTCAAAAAGGCTGTCCCGGAAATCTCGGCCGTCAGCGACGCCGCCGAGGTGGCCAGGATGATGGTGGTGCCCTCGTCGCCAGTGGCGGCGGCGATCGAGTCCATCGCTTGCACAGTCACGCTGCC
>JANOSQ010000477.1:0-2311 GCA_031415915.1 Fimbriiglobus sp.
TGCAGTTCCTCGCTCAGCACCGTCGATGTCCAGCTTTCGGGCTTCTCCGGATCCTTCGCGGGAACCTTATACGACAGGATTCGTACCGGGCGACCGTCGAGCCAGTTCTTCTCCTTCGTGGCGTCGCGGCCCATCAGCGGAGCCATCACGATTTCGGGTTTGCCGTCGCCATCGGTGTCGAATGCGCGCACCCGGTGCACCGTCGGCTCGTCGCAGGGGATGGCGTGCATCGTCCATTCGTCGTCCAGTGTCTTGCCGCGCTTCAGCCACTGCAGGGTGCCGGGGTTCTTGGTGTCGAATGGCTTCCAGCCGGCGCCGATCACGAGTTCCGGGAGTTTGTCGCCGTCGATGTCGAGCGCCGCGATGCAGACGTTGTCCGGCTTGGTCTTCCCATCGAGCAGCACCCGCTTCTTCCAAGTCGGGTTCTGGTACCACACGACCTTGTGCTGATCGACCACGACGATGTCCGGCTTGGCGTCTCCGTCGATGTCAGTGGCGATCACCGCGTAACCGATCTTGAGTCCAGCGTCGATCTCTTGGACTTTGAAGGTCGGGAACCCTGCCGGCGGTTTCGGCGCATCCGGCAAATCCGCACCCTGACTTGCGCCGGCGAGCCAAATCAGTACAGTCGGAGTGATGGCGATTCGACGCATGGGGCACCTCGGGAGACGGTGGATAGACCCGGCTCACCAACTTTAGCAGTTTTGCGGCATCGGAGATGCGAAGTCTGTGCCCGACGAGTAACGAGTCGGCGCAACTCGGCCGATGTGGCCCGTCCGATGGTAGAATTCACCCACGAAAGAGGTTCCTCCCATGACCATCTCCAAAATGCTGGCGGGCGTTCTCGCAATCGGTCTCACCGCAGCGGCGACGCAAGCCGCCCCGCCGCCACCGACCACGGAACCGGGCTGGCTCGGCGTCATCATCGCCCGCGGTGAGTTGCGGGATCAGATCGAGTCCACGCCGATGCTGGAGCGACCGTACCGGCCGTTGCACTTCTACGGGAACACCGTGCGACGCAACCACTACCGGGGGGCGCCGGCGCCGAAGTTGAAGGATGTGGTCCAAGGGGCGGGATCGATCGTGACGAACCGCTGAGGTCGGGGTGTCCGCTTGCGCCACTTCTGCTCGCCGTGCGCCATCGAAGGTACAAGGGGCGCAGAACCTCAAGCGGAGAGGAAGGGATTTTCTGCCGCTTGCCGATGGGATGAAGCAGAACGCCACGAAGACTCTTACAGCGTCCGGGCCAATCTCGGGTTTGTGAGCGTGTCGAGTTCGATCGCCACTGATAAGGCAGACGCACTCCTCAATTTGAACCTAGATCACCCCGGCCGAATCGGCCTTCCATCTGACGGCTCAATTTGTCATCTTCTCGGACGGACGCGAGCCCGTACCCGAGGAGGAGATGTCATGCCAGGGATGGCGGCCAAGGTGATCATCACCACCGAACGCCAGCAGCGGGAACTGCAAACGATGGCTTTTTCGCGGTCGTGTCCGCAGGGGCTGGCCCACCGCGCCGAGATCATCCTGCTGGCCTTCGACGGCTTCACGAACGAAGAGATCGCCGCGAAACTCGACTGCGAGCGACACGGCATCGGCATCTGGCGGCGGCGCTGGCAACGGGCCTTCCCGCGGCTGACGGTCATCGAATGCGTGGAGACACCGCCGGCCTTGCGCGAGGCGATCGGACGGGTGCTCGGCGACCTTCCCCGCGCCGGTTGCGGGGGCAAATTCACGGCCGAGCAGATCGCCCAGATCCTGGCGGTCGCCTGCGAGCCGCCGGAGAAATCGGGGCGGCCGGTGACGCACTGGACGCCGCGCGAACTCGCCGACGAAGCCGTGAAACGCGGCATCGTGGCCTCGATTTCCGTCCGCCAGGTCGGACGTTTTTTAAAAGGCGGCGGCGCTTCAGCCGCACAAGAGCCGGTATTGGCTCAACGCAAATCCGAAGGACGTGGCCGCCTTCGACCGGCAAGTGCGCGACTGGAAATTCGGACCGTCACTTCGGTCGATGCGACCGACGCGCGCATGCCCCGCGTCTAACCACCTGGTACGGTGCAAGCGTTACGGGCCGATGATGATTTCAGCGCTTGACTGCGACCCTTGACAGCACCACATCCGCTCGGTTCGGCCGACCGTGTCTACTCACCCGCGGTGGTCACCCGAATGCCAAGTCGCACGGCCTCCGGCGCGCAGCGATGCCGTCGCGGGCGATGACGCGTCTCCAGAGCCCATCCATCGCCACTCGTCCTCGAACAGACTGTTTCAACGCTACTCTGGAGTCGGTATGGTAGTATCCGAGGTCACGCCT
>JANOSQ010000478.1:0-5054 GCA_031415915.1 Fimbriiglobus sp.
GCAGTTCTTGTTCGACTCGCGCTACGTTCAAGCGGCACCGGATTACGCCGAGTACGCCCGACTGTCCTTCCCGCCCGGCCGGGCGATCCTCGAAGCGAGCGCCGAGTTGACGCACCGCATCTTCACCGACTTCGCCTACGACCCGCGGGCCACCACGGTGGCGACGCCGACGCGGGACGTCTTCCGCACCCGGCGGGGAGTGTGCCAAGACTTCGCCCACTTCCAACTCGCCTGCTTACGCTCGCTCGGCATCCCGGCTCGGTACGTCAGCGGTTACTTGTCGACCGTTCCCGCTGCGGGCAAACCCCGACTCATCGGGGCCGACGCTTCGCACGCTTGGGTGTCGGTCTACTGCGGCGACGACGGCTGGGTCGATCTCGATCCCACGAACGACCAGTTCCTGACGGATCGCCACATCGTGCTCGCGTGGGGCCGCGATTACGACGACGTCAGCCCCGTGAAAGGGGTCATCCTCGGCGGCGGTCAGCACAAAGTCGCCGTGTCCGTCGATGCGCGGACGGTCGGCGAGGATTGAGTCACTGTCCGCTCCCCCCTTCCCCGCGTACCACATCCTTTCGACCGATCCCCGCGTCCCCCGATCCCCTATGAGCGAATCCAACTCCGGCGTCCGCGTGCCGGCGCCCGATCTCGAGATCAAGGACGCCCAGCTCATCTTCTCGGGGGTCTGGATCGACCTGTTGGAAAAGTACGGCCGGGAGAACCTCAAGTTCCCCGGCGAGTTCATCTGGCTCGGCGGCGCCCCCGGCGCCGGCAAGGGCACCAACACGCCGTTCATCGCCCAGGCGCGCGACATCACCGCGCCGCCGATCGTCATCAGCGGATTGCTCACGACGCCGCGGGCCGTGGCGATCAAGAACTCCGGGCAGATGGTCGGCGACCGCGAGGTCATCGGACTGCTACTCGAAGAATTGCTCGAACCGAAATACCGGGACGGGGTGGTCGTCGACGGCTTCCCGCGCACGAAGGTGCAGGTCGAGTGCCTGAAGCTCTTCTACCACGCCATGCTCGAATTGCACGCGAATCAGGAGGGGACGAACGGCGAACGGCCCTACCGCAAACCGATGTTCCGCATCGCGCTGCTCTTCGTCACCGAAGAGGTGAGCATTCAGCGGCAGTTGTCGCGCGGTCAGAGCATCCGCGAGAACAACCGCCAAGTCCGGGAGTCGGGCGTGGGCGTCGAACTCGAAGAGCGCGTCACCGACCTCGATCCCGCCCTGTGCCGGAAGCGGTACAAGGCGTTCAAGGAAGCGAACTTCGAGGCCCTGCAATCGCTCCGCAAGATTTTCCACTTCCACTTCATCGACGCCGAGGGGACGCTTCCGGAGGTGCAGCAGAACATCCTCCGCGAGTTCACCTACCAAAGCTCGCTCGAACTCAGCCCCGAAGTCTTCGACCTCATCCAGAACATCCCGATCGCCACGCAGCTCGGGTTGCACGCCCGGCAGGAGTTGGTCAGCCGGCTCGAACTCTACTTGATGGACCACCGCGGAGTCTTCGCCGCCGTCGTGCACTTCATCGAAACGCGGATCATCCCGATCGTCCGCGCCCACGCGATGTCGGGCCACGCGCAGATCAACTCCGAAGAACCGATGCTCGACGACCCGCTGGTGCTGCGCATGGTCATCGACGTCCTCTGGGAACGCGGCTTCCACGCGACCGTGGACATCCACCGCGTCGAGGTCCCGGAACGCATCGACCCCGAGACGTGGGCGATCCACTGCCGGAAGAAGAAGGTCTACCAGATCGAAGTGCGCTACCCCCCCTCGGACATCCGCCGCGGGCACTGATTTCCGTATCTTCTCAGCACCCCCTACCAACTCTGCATTCACACGGGCTTATCCCGCTCCTTGGCATCTGGGCTTCACCATGCTCCGCCACTGCCTGTCCTCCCTGATCGTCGCCTCGGCCTTCGGCATCCTGTCCGCCCAAGACGCCCCCAAGAAGCGCGTGTTGACCCACGCCGATTACGAAATCTGGAACACCGCCACGGGGGTGTCGCTGTCGCCCGATGGCAAATTTGTCGCCTATGTGCTCAGCCCCGCCGTGGGGGACGCGACCGTCGTCGTGCGGAACCTCGGGACTAACGGCGAGACGAAGATCCCCATCGGCGGGCGCACTTTCCCCGCGGCGTCCCCGGCGCCGGGCGACGATGCGGACGATCAACTCCCGGCCATCCCCGCGATCCCACCCGGCTTCGGCCCTCTGACCGGGGCGCCGCAATTCACGCCCGATTCCAAGTTCCTCTTCTTCCCACTCGTGCCGACCAAGGCCGAGGCGGAGAAGGCGAAGGCCGACAAAAAAGACGCGCCCCGCACCGTGCTGGCGTGCCTCGATCTCGGCACCAAGGAGATCGTCCACCGCTTCGAGCAGGTGAAGACGTTCACCATCCTCGGTGAAGGCGCGGGTGTGCTCGTGATGACGAAGGAACCGAAGCCGGAGCCGAAACCGGATGTGAAGCCGGAGGTGGCGCCGCCGCCGAAGGGAACCGACGCCGACCAACAACCCGGCAAAGGTCGCAATGTCCCGCGGCCCACGACCGTCGCGGCGGGGGATCTCGTCGTCCGCCGGCTGAGCGATGCTAAGGACTTCACCTTTCCCGAGGTCGCCGAGTTCAGCGTCACGGCCGATGTGAAACAGCTTGCGTTCATCTCCGGCAGCAAGAAGCCCGAGCTGGCCGGGATCTACTTCGCCGACCTGTTCGCCCCCGACTCGGCCTCGGCGTTGAAGAGCGGGGCCGGGAAATATTCGCGGCTGACGTGGGACGAGAAGCAATCGAAACTCGCCTTCCTCCACAGCGAGCCAGCGGTCGCCACGACGACCCCGCCGACGCCGGGCAAACCCCGCGTCTTCCTCTGGGATCGACCGAGCAAAGCTCCGCTGCGAACGGACAGCCCGTTCGCAGCGGTCGCCACGCCGATGATCTGGATTCTCAACAAGCTGCCGCAGGCGGTCGAAGTCCTCGGGCCGAACACGCCGGGATTGAAGAAAGGCTGGCAGTTCGCCGACCGCGCCATCTCCTTCAGCGCCGATGGATTGAAGCTGAGCGTCGCCACGGCGCCGGAGAAAATGGCCGCGGAACCCGAAGTGAAGAAAGGGCCGAACGATCCGCCCGCGACCGAGCGCGGCCCCGTCAACAACGATCCCGAAGCGGTCAACCTCGACCTCTGGAGTTGGAAGGACGAAGCCATCCAGCCGATGCAGAAGGTCCGCGCGGCCGCGGATCGCAGCAAAACCTACGCCTCGGTGTACCTGCTCGACACCAAGCAATTCCGGCATTTGCAGGACGACGCGCTGACGGTGAACCTGCCGGCCTTCGGCGATTGGGGCTTCGGCTACAGCGACAAAGCCGTGCGCGGGCAAACGTGGGCCTTCCCCGCCGTCGGCGATTACTCGCTCGTGAATATCCGCACCGGCGAATCGAAGCCGCTCGCCCGCGCCGAATTCGGGATGTCCGCGTCGCCGCACAACAAGTTCCTCGCCGGATTCGACGGTAAGGATTGGTTCAGCGTGAGCATCCCCGATGGCAAGAAGACCAACCTCACGGGCAAGTTGAAGGAGAAGTTCCTCAACGAAGACGACGATCACCCGGCGACCGTGCCACCTTATGGATCGCTCGGCTGGAGCAGCGACGATCGATCGCTGTACG
The DNA here is from genome assembly GCA_031415915.1 of Fimbriiglobus sp. Classification (GTDB taxonomy): domain Bacteria; phylum Planctomycetota; class Planctomycetia; order Gemmatales; family Gemmataceae; genus JALHQU01. Next base: position 3,668 of record JANOSQ010000478.1, read on the forward strand.
TGTACGACCGCTTCGACATTTGGAAGTTGGCCGCGGATGGCAGCGGCGCCACGAACGTCACCCAGGTCGGTCGGGCGCTCGGCCAGCGTTTCCGCTTGTCCCGCGTGGAGAAGCCCGAGGACAAACCGGGCGAGAAGACCTACGGGTTGGATGCGAGCAAGCCGTGGCTCTTGGGCGTCGAAAATCTGCAAACCCGCGACACCGGGTTCTACCGGCTAACGCCGGGGGAGAAACCGAAGATGCTCGTGATGGGCGCCCGCCGCTACGGCGCCCCGACCAAAGCCAAAGCCGCGGACGCGATGATCTTCACGGTGAGCACTTTCAGCGACCACCCCGATTACCACACGGCCAATATGGACTTCGGCGACGTGAAGCGCGTCACCGACATCAACCCGCGCGTGAAGGAATTCAACTGGGGCAAGTCGGAAATCATCGGCTACAAGAGCTTGGACGGGGTCGCGCTCAACGGCATCCTCATCAAGCCGGAGAACTTCGACCCGAAGAAAAAGTACCCGATGATCGTGTACATCTACGAGCGCCTCACCGACACCTACCACGCGTTCAAGCTCCCCGCCGCGGGGACGAGCATCAACCCCACCTACTACGCCAGCAACGGCTACCTCGTGCTGATGCCGGACATCGCCTACAAGATCGGCTACCCCGGCCAGAGCGCGCTGAAGTGCGTCCTCTCGGGCATCCAAGCCGTGGTCGATAAAGGCTGCGTCGACGAGAAGGCCATCGGCATTCAAGGGCACTCGTGGGGCGGGTACCAGATCGCGTACATGGTGACGCAGACGGATCGCTTCAAAGCGGCCGCGGCGGGTGCCCCGGTGGCGAACATGGTCAGCGCTTACGGCGGCATCCGCTGGGGCACCGGGCTTCCCCGGCAGTTCCAATACGAGAAGACGCAGAGCCGCATCGGCGAAACCCCGTGGCAAGCGCCGATGAAGTACATCGAGAATTCGCCGATCTACATGGCCGACCGAGTCAGCACGCCGCTGATAATGCTCCACAACGACGCCGACGACGCGGTGCCGTGGTACCAGGGGATCGAATACTTCCTCGCCCTGCGCCGACTCGGCAAGGAAGTCTACCTGCTGAACTACAACGGCCAGCCGCACGGCCTGCGGAAGAAGAGCTGCCAGCGCGACTACACCTTGCGGATGCAACAGTTCTTCGACCACCACCTCAAAGGTGCCGCCATGCCCGAGTGGATGGCGAAGGGGGTGCCGTTCTTGGAACGGGACACCGAGAAGGAACAATGGAAGAAGCTCTTCGGCGAGAAGAAGTGAGTGGCTCGGATGCCATGGGCTTTGCGCAAAGTCTGTTCGGGTTAGCCCGACGCGCCAGCGAGGGTCTGTCAACCAATCCCACCTCGTCACCGCGG
>JANOSQ010000479.1:0-3123 GCA_031415915.1 Fimbriiglobus sp.
CCGCTCGCGCTACGTCTACATCGAAGTGATGAGCCTGTACTGGCACTTCGTCGATATGGTTTGGATGTTCCTGCTCCCGCTGCTGTACTTGTGCGGCCCGCACACGTCGTCGCAGGCCATCGAGCAGTTCAAGATGGCCATAGGCCTGTCCGGCGGATCACACTAATCGGAGTCCTGCGATGTCCCACAACCCGCACGCCGCCGTGCACGAGCAGGAAGCCGTCCACCACGAGGTGACCCCGAACTCGCGATCGTATGTGACCTTCGCCGTCTTGGCGGGGCTGGCCTTCCTCGCGCTGTTCATCGGGTTCTCCGATCTCGGTTCCATGAAGGTGGTCGCGAGCCTGCTCGTCTCGGTGGTTCAAGCCGGAGTGCTCGCGTTCTTCTTCATGGATCTGCGCGCCGCCGACAAACTCACGTGGCTCGTGGCGGCGTCGAGTATTTTCTGGGTATTCCTGATGTTCCTGTTCATCCTCACCGACTTCCTCACCCGCCACCTCGGGGTGCTGTGAGACCGCGGTAGCCATGCGTGCGATCATCGACTTTCGGCGGGGCGGGGCCGCGATCCGGGCGACCGGATTGCTCCTCGCCTCCGTTCTTTCCGGCTGCGGCGGATCCGCCGAAGACGGCTACGACCCGCATCTGCGCTACGCCGCGCGGATCGATCCCGTCGTGCTGACGGCGCCAGCCGATACGCCCACATCCGCACCCGATCCGTTGAAGCTCGATGAATTCTTGGCATCTTTGCCGCAGCGCGGGGCCAAGGTGGTGAACCCGTCCGAAATCCCCGCGGCGTTGCGCGAGCAATTGAAACAAACGTTGGACGCGCTCTTCGGAACCCCGGCCGCGCCTGCGATGCCCGAGGGAATCGCCGCCGCCGGCGGGTTGTCGCTCGACGCGGAAACGTTGGCCAAAGGGAGCGCGAGCTACCGCCTCCGCTGCAGTTCGTGCCACGGCACCGCCGGGGATGGCAAGGGTGTTGGGGCCGGGTTTCCGTATCCGCGCGACTTCCGTCGCGGGCAATTCAAGCGGGTCACGGGACTGGCTCAGAATGGGAAGCCGCGCGTCGAAGACCTGCGCCGCGTCATCCGCGGGGGAATCCCGGGAACGTCAATGCCGCTGTTCGACTTGTTACCCGACGACGGGATCGACGCCCTCGCCGCTTATGTGGTCCACCTGAGCATCCGGGGCGAAGTCGAAGAATCGTTGATCCGCGGACTTCACCCCGACTCCGAAGATGACATCGCCGACGTGAATGCCGCCGCGCGCACCGCCGCGGCCAAGGCCCATCGCCAATGGCTCGAAGCGCAGATGCCGGGCGAAGTCTACACTCAACCGACGCTCGATGGGGAAGCCCATGTCGAGTCGATTCGGAAAGGTCATCGACTCTTCGCCAACAATGCCTGTCTGAGTTGCCACGAATCGTTCGGTCGCACGGCGACCTACCGCTACGACGTCTGGGGCCTGCCGAACAAGGTGCCCGATCTGACGCAGCCGGAGTACCGCTGGGGCCGCGAGCCGACCGATTTGGCGCGGGCGATGAAGCACGGGATCAAACCGGCGAACATGCCCGCGGTGATTCTGAAAGACGCCGAGATCGCCGACCTCGTGAACTTCCTGCGGGCGCTGCCTTACCCGGCCCAACTCCCGGCGGATGTGCGAGCCGATGTGGAACGCGGGGGGAAGTCGAAATGACCCCGCCCATCGCCAAGCCCGTCCGTTTGCTCGCCGTGCTGATGTTGCTGGCGACCATCGTATTGCTGACGCTCGGGGCACTGACGACCTCGTTCCGGGCTGGCATGGCCGACCCCGTCTGGCCCACAGAGCCGTGGTTTTTGATCGTCAACGGGCATAAGTACGACCTCGAAAAAGACCGGGGCTTCCTGCTCGAGCACACTCACCGCGCGGCCGGGTTCACCGTCGGCATTTTGGCGTCCCTGTTAGCGATCGCCGCGTGGATTTCGGGGCCCGACAAGCGCAGCCGGCTCTTCGGATTGATCTCGATCCTCGCATTGCTCGTCGTCTATGGCGGCTTCCATCGCCAGATGCATGCCGCGTCGGACGCACGCGCCGCCCGGCAGATCGCATTGCGAGAGGGTCGCACCGATGTGCCGCCGCCCGAGATTTTCCCGACCGTCTCCGGGATCGCCACGGCGGTGTGCGCGGGGCTGGTGCTCCTGGCGAGCGGCCTGCACTTGCTCACGACTCAACCCGGGAAGTGGGTTCGCGCGCTCGCCGGGATCTTGCTCGTCTGCGTGATGCTCCAAGGTTTGCTCGGCGGCTACCGCGTCTATTTGAATGAACTCGTCGGGCCGGAACTGTCGCAGATCCACGGCACGTTCGCCCAAGTGGTCTTCGCGGCGATGTGCTGCGTCCCGATTCTCGCATCGACGCCGTCCCCGGCGCGGCAACTGCCGGAGTATGACCGGCGCCGCCTCGGGAACCTCAGTTTGGCACTCGTCGCCGCCGTGTTCGTGCAGCTCATCTGGGGCGTCGTCGTCCGCCACACGGCCGGTGCGTTCGCCCAGCGGCTGCACATCCTCACCGCGTTCGCGGTCGTCGGCCTCGGCGTTTGGTTGGCGACGCGAGCTTTGGCAACTCCCGCCGGTCGCCGGATCCTCGGCTTCGGCATCTGGCACTTGCTGCTGATGTTCGCCGCGCAGGTCGCACTCGGCGTGGAAGCGTACCTCGGCAAGTTCGTGTCGAGCGGTGCCCAGTGGGATGTGCCCCCCGAGATGCGGAAGATCACGGAATGGTCGGCCGCGATCCGGACGCTGCACGTGCTCATCGGCACCGCCATCTTGGCCTCGGCGGTAGTCATCGCTTTGCGGATCTGGCGAAACTCGCCGATAACCGTTGCGAATGCGGCAGCGACTCGGTTCCTAGTCGAAGCCCGGGATGAAAACCTTACATTAACTCCGAGCGAAGCCTCCCGATGAGTACCGCCGTGCCGAGTGTGATCCAGTTCAGTTCCGCGATCCGACGACCGTCGGCGGTTTCCGCCGTCGCGCTCCGCGAGCGTTTGACGGACTACGGCGAGCTGTGCAAGCCGCGCATCGCCACTATGGCCCTCGTCACCGTGGCCGTGGGCTTTCTATTGGGCGCCGCCCCCGATTTGAAAAC
>JANOSQ010000480.1:0-9633 GCA_031415915.1 Fimbriiglobus sp.
GGAATCGCAGCGCGGTCATCGGTCGCCCTCCGGTCGTCGGAAGCATCGTTGTACCGCGGAGGTGGCAAAGGGGAAGGAAGTTCGCTCGGTTCGGGGCTGGCGCTAAGAATTCTGGGAGCCGATGCACTACAACCGCGGCCACCACTTCTGGCCGGACCAATTTTATTTTGGAATGATGAGAAGCCGGACGCGGGTTTGCCCCCGGCTTTGTTGGATGGGGTGGCCTCAGCGCACTCGGAGATAGCCACGCTTGATCAAATGGACTTCAAGGTCTTTCAGTTCGACAACATCTCGTTCGAGTTGCAACTTCGATACCCACATGTTTTGTTGGCGGGATCGATAGATCGCACGATAAATGCCTTCGACATTTCCAAGGTCGCAGACATTCACAGTTTGCGAATCTCTTCCGGTCGCGATCACGATTGAAACACTTTCGATCGTCGCTAGCTCTCTTTCCATGGTTCTCTCCGGTTCTGATCACTCGTCTTCGATCATGGCCACTCCTTCAAAACACCTCGATCATCTGCTCGCCGCCGTGGGCGGGGTTGCCGATCAGCTTTTGTCCCTGCATGTCGATGACCCAATCCATGCTTTCCAGTGGGATCTGGCCGATCAGCACGGGCAGTTCGTCGCCGACTTCCGTCACATCGAGAATGCAATCCCGACCTTGAACCGTCAACTGGGCCGCGCGGTAGACCTGCATCGAAATTACGCCGCCAGCGGTCATGGCATTCCGGGTTCGCAACGGCGCCAATCCGAGTTGTGCGATCAAACGCTTCGGCATTAGCAAGCCCGTAGCGCCGGTATCGACGAGCGCATCGGTGACTTCGACTTTACGAACTTGGTGCGAAGGCAACGTACCCGCATGGACCCCGGCCAAGTCGTTGAGGTTCTCGATCAACGCCGTCACGATGACCTTGCCCATGATCGCATCTCCGGTGTGTCGATTCTTTCTACCCCGCCGGGCGCAGCGTACCCACGATCTCCCGGACGCTCGTCGCACCCAACGCCTCGAGTGCCGCGGGTAGTTCATCCACCAACCGCGCGCTCGCGCCGGGGTCGTAGAAGTTGGCGGTGCCCACTTGCACCGCGCTCGCCCCGGCGACCAAAAACTCCATCGCATCGTCGATGGTGGCGATACCGCCGACGGCGATCACCGGCAGGCCGGGGATTTGGCTGGCGACCTGCCAGACGCAGCGGAGGGCGAGCGGTTTGATCGCGGGACCGCTGAGGCCGCCGACGCCGTTGCCGAGGATCGGTTTCCGCCGTCGCCAATCGACCGCCAAGCCGAGGAAGGTGTTCACGCACGACACGGCATCGGCCCCGCCGTCCTGCGCAGACTTGGCGATCTCGACGATGCTCGTGACGTTCGGCGTCAGCTTCGCGATCAGCGGGATATTCGGGCAGGCCTCTCGGCAGCGCCGGACGATCCGCCGGGTGACCGCCGGGTTCGTGGCGAAGTCCAAGCCCCCGGAGACATTGGGGCACGAGAGGTTCAATTCCAACCCGGTCAACCCCTCGCCGGCTTCCCCGACGCGGCGGGCCATCGCCACGAATTCGTCTTCGGTCTTCCCCGCGATGTTGCCGAGGATCGCCGTCGGCAGGGTTCGCAAGTACGGCAGGTGGTGCTCCAAGAAATGCTCGAGGCCGTCGTTGTCGAGGCCGATGGCGTTGAGCATCCCCGAAGCGGTTTCCACCGTGCGGGGCGGAGCGTTCCCGGCCCGCGGCGATTGCGTCACGGTCTTCGGGACGATGCCGCCGAGCTTTCCGAAATCGACATACGGCGCCATTTCCTTGGCGTAGCCGAAGGTGCCCGAGGCGACGAGAATCGGGTTGCGGAAGGTGAGCCGGCCGAGCGTGACCTGCAAATCGGGCATGGCGAATTCTCGAAGTTCGATGCCGATGTTGTAGAGTTGGCGATTGCGGAAGCGTCTCGGGGATCGTTTTATGGCGCGGGGTCGGATTCCATCGCTCGATGGCCTGCGGGCGATCTCGATCGCGTTCGTCCTCGTCCAGCATTCGGTGGCGTCCACCGGTTCCGCGTTCGAGCAGTACACCACCAACTTCGGCCGGCTCGGCGTCTGGATCTTCTTCGTCATCAGCGGATTCATCATCACGCATTTGCTGCTGCGCGAAGGGGAGCGCGGGCCGATCTCGCTGCGCGGCTTCTACGTGCGTCGGGGATTCCGATTGTTGCCGGCGCTGTTCGCGTTTCTATTGTTCTTGGCCGTGGTGCGGGCGCCGGGGGTCGAACCGATCCACCTCGCATCCGGGGCGTTGTTCCTCGTGCCGTATGTGCCGTGGGGTGCGGAGAACCACCCCTGGTCCACGGGGCATTTGTGGTCGCTCGCCGTCGAGGAGCACTTCTACCTGCTCTGGCCCCCGCTGTTAGCGTGCTTCGGCGTCCGGCGCGCGAAGTGGTTGCTGCTCGTGTTCATCGTCACTGTGCCGATATTGCGTGTGATTTGGTACAAGTCGAAGCTCGACCCGATGGCGAACTCGCTCCTCGGCATCGGGGATTTGATGGCCTACGGGTCGCTGGCCGCGATCTGGCATCACCGGAGTCCGGAGGTGATGCTGCGGGTCGTGGGGCGGTACCGAACAATCGGACGGCTGATTGCGGTGATCGCAGTTGGGGCCGTGTTGGCGATGCGGACCGCCGAGTGGCTGCCCATTGTCACTGTGCCGTTGGGGATGACCGTCGTGGGGTTGGCGGTGGCTTATCTACTGCTCAGTGTGTGTTTCGAGCAAGAGACCTCACCCCCCGGCCCCCACACCGAAGCGGAGAGGGGGAGTATCCTCTTTCGGCGTCTGAATGTGTCAGCGATCGCCTGGATGGGAACGATTTCTTACAGCCTATACCTCTGGCAACAACCGTTTCTGCTCAGGCAGTCCGACTCGGCCGAGTGGTGGCAGACGTTCCCCATGAACTTGGGGTGTGCGGTGCTCGCGGCCGTCGGTTCGTTCTACTTGGTGGAGCGACCGTTTTTGAAATTGAGGGGGCGGGTGAGCGGCACGGCGTGAGCGTGCCGTGTTTTGAACGAGAAACACGGCATGCTTACGCCGTGCCGCTCGCCAAATACAATCCCTCTTTCTCCCCCGCGATCGCAGGTTCACCGATGGCCGAGTTCCGCCTCGAATCCGACAGTATGGGCCTCATCCGCGTCCCGGCGGATCGCTACTACGGCGCCCAAACGGCCCGCAGCCTCACCCACTTCGCCATCGGTTCGGACGTGATGCCCCGGTCGCTCATCCGCGCCTTCGGCATCTTGAAGAAAGCGGCCGCGCAGGTGAACCGCGACCTCGGCCTGTTCAAAGCGAAGCCGAATGATGCGGTGCCCGTCGAAGCGAAGCTGCCCAAGATTTTGCAAGCCTGCGACGAGGTGATCGCCGGGTCGCTCGATGACCACTTCCCCCTGCGCATCTGGCAAACGGGCAGCGGCACGCAAACGAACATGAACGCCAACGAGGTCATCGCCAACCGCGCGGCCGAACTCTGCGGCGTCCCGCGCGGCGACAAACACGGCGTCCACCCGAACGACGACGTGAACATGTCGCAATCGTCGAACGACACCTTCCCGACGGCCATGCACATCGCCGCGGTCGAGGAACTGTGCGACCGGCTCCTCCCCGCCGTCGAGCAGTTGCGCGACACCTTCCGGATCAAGTCGGAGCAATTTCAAGACATCGTGAAGATCGGCCGCACCCACCTCATGGACGCCGTGCCGCTCACCCTCGGGCAAGAATTCAGCGGTTACGTGGCCCAGTTGACCCACAGCGTGCGTGCGGTGAAGTTGTCGATGCCGATGCTGTGCGAACTCGCCCTCGGCGGCACCGCCGTCGGCACCGGGTTGAACGCCCACCCCGAGTTCGCGGTCCGCAGCGCCAAGGCCATCGCCGACATCACCGGCTTGCCTTTCGTCACGGCGCCGAACAAATTCCAAGCCCTCGCGGGGCACGAGGCGCTGGTCTTCGCCAGCGGGGCGCTCAAGACCTTGGCCACCGCCCTGATCAAGATCGCCAACGACATCCGCTGGCTGGCGAGCGGGCCGCGCTGCGGACTCGGGGAACTGACGATCCCCGAGAACGAACCGGGGAGCAGCATCATGCCGGGGAAGGTGAACCCGACGCAATCGGAAGCGATGACGATGGTCTGCGTGCAGGTCATGGGCAACGATGCCGCCATCGGCTTCGCTGCGAGCCAAGGCAACTTCGAGTTGAACGTGTTCAAACCCGTCATCATCCACAACTTCTTGCACAGCGTCCGGCTGCTCGCCGATGCCTGCCGCAGCTTCAACGATTACTGCGCGGCGGATGTGCCGGAGACGGATTACGAAGCGCTGGAATACGCGACGAACCCCGAAACGGGCCGGGTGGAGGTGGATCGCGACAAGCTGCGGAGCAAAGTCGATCGGCCGTTGCGAACGGGGATCGCCCCCAATCGCGCTCAGATCACCCGGCACTTGCAGAACTCGCTGATGCTGGTCACGGCGCTCAACCGGCACATCGGCTACGACGCCGCGGCGAAGATCGCGAAAGCGGCCCACCACAATGGGACGACGCTCCGCGAAGAGGCGGTGGCCAGCAGACTATTGACGGGCGAGCAATTCGACGCTTGGGTTCGCCCGGAAGCGATGACCGGCCCCGCGGTGGATGGATGAACGCAACGTGAATGGAGGGTGTAGCAACGATTCTTGGAGGTTTTTCGGAGTGGAGCGAACAGCAATGAGTGTCATGCCTTGATTCTCCGGCCTGTAAGGCCGGTTCTGTCAGCCCAGGTCGGAGTTGGCGAAGCCAACGGAGGCCTGGGTTCACGAGAGAGAAAGCAGTCCGGCCTGAAAGGCCGGTTCACGGCCGGCAATGAATCGGCCTTTCAGGCCGAAGGGATGTTTCGACTCGGAACCCGGGCCTCCGAAGACTCCGGCCCGGGCTGACAGAATCGGCCTTACAGGCCGAAGAATTAGGGCGGGACATTCATCGCTCGTCGGTCGACTGCGAAATCAGTCCCACTCGAGTAAACTCCAAGAATCGTTGCTACACCCTGAATGGAACGGGCACTTAGGATTCGCGCGGGGATGCGGTACAATCGAGCTTCGTGGAATTGCCGGAGGGCATGCGATGCGTTGTGGACTATTGGTTTTGGCTCTCCTTCTGGCGACTGCCCCCGTGGTGTGGGCGAAGAGACTCCCGGCCTCGCCCGACGGCATCGCCCATCAAACGGCGCTGTCCGAGGTCGTGATCGTCGGCACAGTCACATCCTTCGAGAAGGAATTGGCCGAGGTCAAAGCCCAACAGGGTGCCGACGTCGCCACCGCGTACACGGTGGCCGTCGTGAAAATCGAAACGGCGATTCGCGGCTTGAAGGACACCACCCATGTGAAGGTCGGGTTCGTCTTGAAAGCGGATCGGGCGCGGAACAAAAACGACATCGATTTCGAAGTTCCCCGTCTCGATAAACTCGTCGAGAACGAGCGGTATCTTCTCATCCTGCGCAAGCACCCGGTCGGCAACTTTTACGTCTTCGACTTTTCGACACCTCCCCTGCTCGTGACAGTTACCGAGAAGCAAACGGCGGCCATCGCGGAAGCCAAGTTCGCGGCCGGGGCCATCGCCGACCCGATGAAAGCCCTCAAATCCGAGAAGGTCGAAGACCGGGCGCTGGCCGCGGTCGTGCTGTTGCTGCACTACCGGAACACGGCCGGCCGTGTTCCGGCAGACCTCGCTCCGATCGACGCCGAAGAGAATGCGGCCATCCTCAAGGCGATCGCCGAATGCGACTGGACGGTGCCGCTCACGGGCTACATCAACATGAAACGCGGGTACGCGTTTCTCGAATTGTCCAGCCACGAAGGCTGGTATCAACCCAAAGTCAACCCCGGCGACAACTCGGATATCGCCTACCAAAAAGCTTTCCAGGGCTGGCTCGCCGGCTCTGGGACCAAGTTCCGCTTTCAGAAGTTCGTCGCCAAGAAGAAGTGATTCCTACACCGGAGTTTCCATGAAGCGTCTCATCCTGTTCGCCGCACTGCTGATGCTCGTACCGTCCGTCGCCGCGGGCAAACGCGCCCCCGGCAACGTCCCGGCCGCGAGCGCCGCGACCGTCGGCACCGTCCTCGTCGGCACCGTCACCGAGATCGACAAAGACCCGGTCTCGGTGGCCTCGGCGCCGGGGGCGAAGGATACCGTCGCCTACACCGTGGCGACCGTCAAAGTGACCGACGCCATCCGCGGCTTGAAATCGGAGACGCACGTCAAGGTCGGCTTCCAACCCAGTCGCCGGGGCGGTACGAACCTCGACGAAAAACAGACTTGCCTGTTCTTCCTCAGCAAACACCCCGTCGGCAACTTCTACGTGATGGACTGGATGAACGCGCCGCTGCCGATCAACGAGGCCTCCAAGGCCAGCGTCGAGCAGGTGAAGGCCATCGCCAAAATCCTCGGTGATCCGGATAAAGCGCTCGAAGCCAAGAAGCCCGAGGATCGCGCCCTCGCGGCCATGGTCCTGATTCTGCACCACCGCACGCCTTCGGCGACCGGGGTGGCGCAAACGACGGAAGCCCTGCCCCTCGCGGAGAGCCAAGCGATCTTGAAGGCCTACGGGGCGGTCGATTGGATGGCGACGCCGGAAATCGGCGGCCTGCCGGTCCTCCGCCAGTTCTATTCCCTCGGCCTCGGAGCCGACGCGGGCTGGAAGCAACCCGAAGTCAAACCGGGGGAAGACGGCACCGTCGCGTTGCAAAAGGCCTACGCGGAATGGCTCGCCGGAGCGGGGGCGAAGTACCAAATCCAGAAGTTCGTCGCGAAGAAGAATTGAAGCGGACCTGTCGGCTACCCGGCCTACGAGCCGGACGCGTCAGCGACGGACCTTTCCAACTGCGCGAAGGTGAAATTCCAGCGACGCCGTCCGTCGCTGACGCGTCCGGCTCGTACTGCGCGGCTACCGCCAGACGGGTTCGCCCGACTTCGGTTTCTCCGTTTTCCGCGCTCCGGGGGTTCCCCATTCCACGTCGCGCTCGAGCGGCGGCGGGGTGACCAAACCGGGATCCTGTAGAACGCCGGCGGGAATGATGCGCGGGGTGTCGGCGCCCGAGAAGCGTTTGATGATGTGGATCGGCGGCACTTGCACGTCGCGCAGGCGGGTCAACTCGGCATTGTCGTTGTAGCCGCGCAGGGCGATGGCGTAGCCTGCGCTGCCGTAGAACTTCTGGCTGATCGCGGCGTAGCTGTCGCCGGCGCGGAGTTTGTGAATGTCCACATCGTAATCGGTCTTCGCATCCACCGTCGCGATGGTCTTGGGCAGTTCCCCCGGCACGGGCAGCGCCTTCGGCTCGGGTTGGTGATCCCGGAACGGCTTGATTTCGATGTTCGTCCGCGCCGGCTCCGAACCGGGCGGAGGCTTCAAATCCGGGATCGGAAGTGGCGCCACCGGGGGCAGCTTCGTTTCGGGTGCGGGAATGAGCACGGGGAGTTTCGGTTCCCGCGTCGGGGTGAAAATCGGCAACGGCAGCGGCGTCTCTTTCAACGGAGGGACTTCGATTTTCACCGGCGGGAGTTCCACCATCTCCGGCACCTTGATCCGCGGCTGATCTTCGAATCCGGGTAACGCGGGCGCCGGCAGCGCCCCCGAGATCGGCACCGGTACCGGCAGCGGTTCGGGTTTCGGAACCACCAAGGGCGGGATCGGCAACGCCGGGATCGTCGTATCGCCCACCCGAACGATCGGCACGGGCAAGCTCTTGTTCCACGGGTCGTCGTTTTTCTCCAGGATCACTTGCGGGAGCAACCCCGGTTCTTCGCCGGGCCGTTCTTCCAGCACCCTCGGCGCCGCCGGTTTGGTCGCCGTAGGTGTGTTGTCGGCGAGAGCGTTCACTTTCGACGGGGCGCGTTCCGGCATCGGGAACAGCGCATTCAGCCCGAAGGCCCCGATCCCGAGGCTGCCGAGGCCCGCGAGCACGACCCCCTTGGCCCGGCTCGGCCGCAGCCAACCGCCCGGCGAACTCACCGGAGCGGGAGTCGGCGCCGGCACTTCGGCCGCGATTCCCTGCGGCAGCAGGAACGGGTTCGGTTTGTCGTCTTCGATCATCAGCGGCCGGCGCGGCAACGGCGGGGTCGAAGTGCGGCTGAACGACGGCCGGGGCATCTCCGGCAACGCGGGCATCTCGGGCATCCCCGGCATCGGGATCGGCTCGAAGGGCATCTTGTTCGTTTCGTTCATCCTTGAACTCCTTGGTGTCAACCCGTTCGCTTCGCCACCCGCAGTTTGGCACTCCGTGCCCTCGGGTTCCGCGCACATTCGTCGTCGCCCGCTTCGACCGGCTTCTTCGTCAGACTCTCCCAATTGGGCGAGCCGCGGAAAGCTCGCTTCACCCGCCGGTCTTCGAGCGAGTGGAAGCTGATGATCCCGACCCGCCCGCCGGGGCGGACGACCTTCGGCAGTAGCGCCAGCAGTCGATCCAGTGCCCCGAGTTCGTCGTTCACCGCGATCCGCAGGGCTTGGAACGTCCGCGTCGCCGGGTCGATCCCGCCGCTGCGCGGCACGCAACTCCGCACCGCGTCCGCCAGTTCGCCCGTCGTCTCGAACTTCTTCGCCTCGCGCCGTTCGACGATCCGCTTGGCGATCCGCCGGCTCAGGCGCTCTTCGCCGTATTCGTAAATCACGTCGGCCAGCTCGCCTTCGCTCATCGTGTTCACGAGGTCGGCGGCCGTGGCGCCGGTTCGCCCGTCGAGCCGCATGTCGAGCGGTCCGTTGTTCTTGAAGCTCAGGCCGCGGTCGGCATCGTTCAGTTGATCCGAACTGAACCCGAGGTCGGCGAGGACGCCATCGACCGCGCCGATACCAAGATTCTGAAGGACTTCGGCCAGTTGGTCGAAGTTCGCCGGGATCAGCGCGACCGGCAATCCGGCCAGTTGCGGCCCGGCGAGGGCGAGCATCGTACGGTCTTGATCGAGGCCGAAGAGCCGGCCGGTCGGCCCGAGTTTCTCCGCGATCAGCTTGCTGTGCCCGCCGCCGCCGGTGGTGCAATCGACCCAGGTTTCGCCGGGTCGGGGGTCGAGCAGGCGCAGCGTCTCCGCGGGCAAGACGGGGACGTGGCCAACTTCCAGCGGCGGGGGCATACGTCGGGCCCGGATCGGGGTCAAGGGGAAGTGGGCGGTGCAGACAGCTTACGGAGAAGTCGGCGAACCATCCGGCGCCAGTCCGATTCGATCCCACCTCTCCCGCGTGAAATCCCCTCGGCATTGCCCCCGGTTGACACCCGCGGTAGTATTCGGCGTGGAACCCCGTCTCGGCAGGAGGCCGACGCATGCGCCGCATCATCCTCGTCTCGTTGACTCTGCTCTCGGCCGGTGCTCCGGGCTGCTCCCGACCGTGGAAGCGCGATCCGCTGCCTCCGCCGGTGAGTAAGCTCCCCGATCCGCAGCCATTGGCGCCGATTCAGCGAGTCAACGCCGAGGAGCCGAATCGGTCGCTGCCGCAGCCGGTGAAGCCGCCGCAGTTCGAGGTGGCGCCGGGGTCGATCCCCGCGCTGCCGGGCTTGCCCAAGGCGAGCATCCCGAGTTCGATCCCGGACAGCCCCCCCTTGGCGGAACCGTTCGAGCCGATCCGCGCGGAGCCGCCGAAAGGGGAACCGAAGA
>JANOSQ010000481.1:0-1764 GCA_031415915.1 Fimbriiglobus sp.
GTGGTGACCGGGCAGCCGGGCCGAATCTCGCGGTCGCGGACCGCGACAATCAGATCGTCCCGCGGCAGCAGGGTGTCGCCGTTCGTGGCCGTCTCTTCGAGGGTCTGAATCACCCACGCCCGCACCCTGCGAATGTCGGTGCCGGTGTCCAACCTCGTCGGCTCGGGCAGCGGGTGCTTGTCGGCCACCACCGGGTCGGGGAACACGCCGCGGTCCACGGTGGCCAGGCTCACCGGGCTGCCGGTTAGTCGGGTGACCTCGAACAGCCGGTATGGGTTGGCCAGGAGGTCGGTGTCGGTGCAGTCGATCCCCGCCGCCTTCCGCTCGGATGGCTCGTACAGCATCGCTGCCTGCTCCGGCGACAACTCGAACCGACTGAGCAATTTGAGCAAGGCCCGACGATCGGCAGGTAGCCCCTTCCATTCCGCCCGCATGTCCTTGTCAATTTGCTTGGCGAGTGTGGCGGGGAGCAGTTTGGTCGGCGCGTCGAACATCTTTTCCACCACCGGCCACGGATCGACATTATCCCCGACATGTGGTGCGAGGGCGTGGGCAACGAGCGTCCCGAGTTCGATGCCGAACCCGGTGAGCGCCGCCCCCAGGCCGGGACACGGGCCGCGGAGGGTCCACAGGCGGGCCAGCTCGCCGTCGATCCACTGTTGGTAGCGATCCCACGGCCCCGGCAGGTGTTTCGCGGCCTCCCGCAGCGCTGCGGCGCAGGCGAGCAGCCCACCGATGGCGGCGTCGTGCGACACCTGTTCGCTCACATAGCTGAACTCTTCCCGCCGGTCATCCGGGGCGAACGCCACCACCGTCGCCGGGTCGAACTCAGGGTGCGGCACCGCGTGGGCGAGCGCCTGGTGATAGGGCAGAAGAAACCCGCCGTCGAACCCGCCCGCTCCGTCCTTCCCCCGCGGGCGAATGGTGTGCTGCATCATCCGCTCCCACAGCATGGAGCGCAGCGGAGCCTTGGCCGCCGGCACGCCATACGCGTACTCGTTGGCGTCGCCGACGTGCTTCACCCGCCCGACGCCGACGATCACCCGTCGCGGGTCGTCCGAGAGCGGGGTCCGCTTGGCGTAGAAGAAGCAGAGCGACTGGTCCGGGCGGACGGGGTCAAAGAAGGCGTCGAGCGCGGCCAGGTGGTTGGCCCGGTCCTGCATCCAGACGGTGTCGAACTTCAGATCCGGCTCTCGGGCAGTGTCGAGGTCGAGTTGGAGGCGATCGCGGAAATCGGGCTCGTTCGGCTTCTTCCGGTTCGTCCACCGCTCGGGCTTGAACATCCAGCGGAACGGCACCGCGTCTGCCGAATACGGGGGATGCCGAAATGGGGTTGGACGGAAGTGGCCGTGCGTGTCCTGGGATGATTCGGCGTATGGGTGAGACTTCGTTCGCATCAGTTCGAAAGGGGCCATGAAAAACCCTCGCTCGCCAGCGCAGCACGGCAACTCCTGTTCCGACAGCACGGTCAGCGGCTTGCCGCGGATGGCCTGCTCTGCCGCGTCGTCCCGCTCGGCCCCGATCCGCTTGAGGACTAGGCAGGACGTGTTGGCGGTCGGGTCGTCGCAAACCGTGCCGGCCCATCCAGCGTCGTGCCAGGGAACGCGGACGGACAGGTGACGGACGGGTGCAGAAGTGGACGGCATGGGGAAACTCGTAGGGAGAGGTTATTCGTCGGGGGTAGGGGCGTCCGGGGCGGATCGGACGCCTGGGAGTAGTAGGCAGGTCAGCGTCACTTCCGGCACTTGGAACGGCGGGTCGAGG
>JANOSQ010000482.1:0-6032 GCA_031415915.1 Fimbriiglobus sp.
ATTTTGAAGGGCTTGGAGAAATTCTTGCCGAAGAAGTGAGCAGCGATTTGACTCCGGGCCATTTGTGGCGTATACTTAATTACATAGAACCGCTCTTCAAGTTGAGCTTCCCCGTTTCGCGCACTTCGGCGTAAACTCCTCCCGGACGCAGGGAGGCGTTACCGATGAGTTTGCCGCACGATGCACCCGTACAACCGTTCCCCCGTTGGCTCTTGGCCGCCGGCTTTCTGTTCGCCTGCGCGTACTTGCCGACGCTGTCGGCCCCGTTCGACTTTTTGGACGACGGCAACCTCGTTTACCCGGCCCCGAGCCTGTCGGCGCGGGGGCACGTCGAACTCTGGTGGGAGAAAGTCGAGTCGAACGTCGAGCACCTCGGCCCGTTCCGCCCCGCCGTTTGGGCCCACTGGCAATTGCAGGCCAACCTCTTCGGGGCCGATCCGTTCGCGTGGCGACTGGCCCGCTTGCTCTGGTGCGGCTTCGCGGGGACGATGTTGCTGGCCCTGATGCGCGAGCTGAAGATCCACCCGGTCGCGGCGTTGATCGCGACCGCCGCGGCGATGTGGAACCCGTACCGCAACGAAATCTGGACGAGCTTGACGCTGGCGGAAGGCGTCGCGATGCCCTACGCCTTGCTGGCCCTGTGGGCGGCCCGACGGGCGGGAAGTTCACGTGCACCTCGGCGATTCGATGCCATGGCCATCGCCGGGTTACTGATGGCGCTCGGCTGCAAGAATACGTTCATCGCGCTGCTCCCCGCGATGCTGGCGCTGCGGCTCTGGCCAGTCGGTAATAAGTCGTGGAGCGAGAGCGTGCACGCGAACCGAATCGCCTCCGTCGCGTACCTGATGCCGGCGCTGCTTCCGCTCGGGCACTTCCTGTACTTCCAAAGCCACTGGCACGCGGGGCAATACGAGACGCCCGGGCCGTCGTGGGGCCAAGCGAAACAGATCGCACTCTGGTTGAAGGGCGCGGCCGGACTCGACTTCTTGGGGGCCGGGATGGGGTTGTTGCTCGTCCCGCTCGCGATCCGCCGGCGGGTCGTTCCGAATGCCCCGGCGTTGACCGCCGCCGCGTTGTTGTTGGGCGCCGGCGTCGCGGTCTACTTGCCTCTGAGCATCATGTGCGGCCGCTACACCATGCCCGCCGTGTGGGGCTTGGACATCGCCTTTGCGGTCTTGTTGACGGGCTTCGCCGCGGTATCCCCTTCGACTTGGAAGCGCGCCGCTTGGCTCGGCTTGACCGGCGGGTTGATCGCCATGATGGTCGCTTCGATGGGCCGGCAGGAGAAAGTGGCGACGCGGTCGAAGATGCTCTGGGCGGTGCTGCATCACCTCGAAGCCGAGGCTCCTCCGGGCACCCGGGTGGCGTGGATCGGCGGCGACAGCGAACGGGGGGAATTGAACACGGAAGAGGGGATTCACCTGTATTGGCACTTGCTGCACCGCGGTCGCGGGGACATCCGCATCGGCTTGCGGGACGCTTCGGATCGACCGTTGCCCCGAGTGGAACTCGCCGCGCTGCCGGAGCAACCGGAGTACCGTATCGCCTCGCGGCCCCTCGACGGCAGCTTGCTCTGGCGGACGGAGCGAACCTTCGCGTTCCCCTACCGCTTCGGTCGGCGGGCGTACGAGTGCAGCATCGAATCGCTGCGGCCTCTGCCCGAATCGGGGTTGATCGTCGATCCGCTGACCGCGCGGTTCATGAACGATGTGTTCGTCAACCCCGGCGATGCGGACGCGTTGAAGCGATTGCGATCGCCGGAGCGTGCCGCGCCGGCGACCGCGGGCCTGCTGGAGAAATCGGCGAACGCCCCACGGTGATGACGAGCGGCACCGGTCTCAATACGAGCCGGACGCGTGTGCGACGGAACGATCGCATCGGGGCACAATTCGGATCTCGCCGGGAGGCATGCGGTCCGTCGCTCACGCGTCCGGCTCGTATCCGACCGGTGCTACTCTACTTCTTGATGGCGCCTTCCCGCAGCGGCACCGTCGGCGCCGTGAGTGGCAGAACGAACGCGATTCCACCCAAGATCAACAGGAGTTTCTTCCCGCCCCCTTTTTTGACCGGTTGGCGCCGCGGTGAATCGTCTTCGTCTTCGTTCTCCACCGCCCGGCGCGATTTCTTGCGGACGGGTGGCTCGTCTTCGTCGAGATCGACAGTCGGTTTCGACTTCTTCCGCGGTTTGGGCTCTTCCACGTCGTCGAACTGGAATTCCGGTTGCGACTCCGGCTTGGCCACGACGATGGGCGTGGCGACCACC
This sequence comes from Fimbriiglobus sp., assembly GCA_031415915.1. Lineage (GTDB taxonomy): Bacteria > Planctomycetota > Planctomycetia > Gemmatales > Gemmataceae > JALHQU01. The sequence continues at coordinate 2,264 of JANOSQ010000482.1, forward strand.
GCGGCCGGGATAGCCTTGGCCACCACGACCGCGGCGGCGACGGGGCGGGCTTTCGCGGGCAAGGCGATGGCGCCGCCGCATGCGGAGCAATTCACCGTGCGGCCGGCGTCGGTGTCCGGGAAGGTTTCGCGGGCATCGCAGTGCGGGCACTTCGGCGAGATCGGCATGGTCGCTCTCGGGGCGTCGGGAAGTCGGTGTGGGAATTGTCGCCGGAGGGCAGACCGGGGGCAAGTGGCAGCTTGGGACGCGCCACTTGTGAAAATTCCTCATCGCCTCGGAGATTCCCATTGCTATCGCCGCGGGCGTGTCCGATACTTCCAATATCAGTTCTCCATTATTCTCGCGGTTTCATCGTGTCGCTGATTCTCCGACGTCATCCCATAGCGACCGCCATCGTCCCCCGGTTCGACCCGTCGATCTCGCCGACTTCAACCCCGATGCCCATCCCGGAGTGACCACCATGGCGAAGGCCGCCAGCGACTACACGGACATCCTGATCCGCAAGGGGATTCTCAGCGCGGATCAGCTCGAAGAAGCCCGCAGCCTCTCGCTCTCGCAGGGCTTGAAGCTTCAAGATGCGCTCGTGAAAATGAATTACGCCAGCGCCACCGAGGCGATGGAAGCGCTCGCCGAATTCAGCGGGATGCAGTTCATCGACTTGAACGACGTGGAAATCCCGAAGTCGGTGATCGAACTCGTGCCCGAGTCGGTGGCCCGCGAAAACCTGATCTTGCCGCTGTCGCTCGAAGGCACCGTGCTGAAGATCATCACGTCCGACCCGTCGAACTACGACACCCTGCAGAAGTTGCAGTTCATTCTGAACAATGACATCCAGCCGGTATTGGCCGTCCAAGAACAGATCACCGACGCCATCAACCGGAACTACGGGCAGAGCGAAACCGAGTCGATGGACTCCATGCTCGCGGAGTTCACCGGGACGCAGATCGATTCGACGCAGATCGACTCGACGACGAACCTCGCGGACGCCGGGAACTCGGAAGCACCGGTCGTCAAACTGGTCAGCCTGATCATTCAGGAGGCGGTGCAGCTCCGGGCATCGGACATCCACATCGAGCCGTTCGGCGACCGCGTTCGGATTCGCTACCGCATCGACGGCAACCTGATCGAGCGCGACGCCGCCCCCCGGCGGCTTTTGTCCGCCCTGCTCGCCCGCATCAAGGTCATGGGCAGTATCGACATCTCGGAGAAACGCCGACCGCAGGACGGCCGGATCAAGATGACGATCCAGAACAAGCACTATGACTTGCGGGTCAGCATGCTGCCGACGGTCCACGGCCAATCCGCCGTCATGCGGATTTTGGACCGGGCCAACATCATGGTCGGCATCCGCGACCTCGGCTTCGGGGAAGAGGACTACCTCCGCTTCCAGAACATCATCAAACGGCCGAACGGGATCTTCTTGGTGACCGGCCCGACTGGTTCCGGAAAAACGACGACGCTGTATGCGGCGCTCAACGAACTCAACCGCCCGGATCGAAAGATCATCACCTCCGAGGATCCGGTCGAGTATTACCTCCCCGGCATCAACCAAGTCGAAGTGAAGCACAACATCGGGCTGAACTTCGGCCGGATCATCCGCGCCATGCTGCGCCAAGCCCCGAACATCATCCTTGTGGGTGAAATCCGCGATAAGGAGACCGCCGAGATCGCGGTGCAGGCTTCTTTGACAGGACACTTGGTATTCAGTACGCTACACACGAACGATGCGCCCAGCGCTGTGACCCGACTCGTGGACATTGGGGTGGCCCCGTTCCTCATCGCCAGCTCGGTGATCGCGATCATGGCCCAGCGATTGGTCCGTGTGAACTGCGTGAAGTGCCGCGAGCCATTCCAGCCGGACGAAGCCCAGATCCGCTCGGCCGGGGTGTCGCCGGAAATGCTGGCCAAGGCTAGCTTTATGAAGGGGCGTGGTTGTAGCCACTGCCGGCAATCCGGGTACCGGGGACGCATCGGCATCTACGAAATGATGCGGATGACGGGCCAATTGAGGGAATTGACCTTCGCTCAGGCTCCGGCTCAAGAACTTCGCCGCAAAGCTCGGGCCGGCGGGATGCGAACGCTGCTGGAAGACGGTATCCAGAAAGCACTTAAGGGTAACACCACGCTGGAGGAAGTGCTCAGCACCTGCCACGCCGAAATGGTCGGCGCGGACGATTGATTGAACTCCTCGAATGACGTAGGGCGAACTTTAAATTTGGTTCCGACCGCGTTTGCGTGACAATGGCTACGTCCAGACTCACGTCGGCACAAGTCGAGCCGGAACCCTAAGGGGGCTTTCCCGTGGCTGTGGCAATGGAGAAGTTGCTGTCCACAGTGATCCAACTGAAGGCCAGCGACTTGCACATCAGCGTCGGTCAACCGCCCGTCGTGCGGCACCACGGGCGCATGCGCAAGCTCGATGCGAAAATCCTCGACACCGACGATACCGCCGGCTTGATGAAATCGATCACCCCCGACCGCTGCCAACAGGAGTTGCAGCAGAAGGGCGGGGCCGACTTCGCCATCGAATACACCGACGGCGTGCGCTTCCGGGTCGCCATCTTCAAGCAGCGCGGCTCCATCGGCATGGTGATGCGGCGCATCCCCAGCCAGTTCCTCACGTTCGAAGTCCTCCGGATGCCCGAGGCGATCCGCAGCCTGATCGTCCGACCGCGGGGGTTGCTCCTCGTCACTGGGCCGACCGGTTCCGGGAAAACGACGAGTCTGGCGTCGATGATCAACTTCATCAACGATAACTACGACCGGCATATCATCACCCTCGAAGACCCCATCGAGTACTTCCACAAGCACAAGAAGTGCACCGTCAATCAGCGCGAAATCGGCACCGATGTGCCCGATTTCAAAGAGGGCATCCGGCGGGCGCTGCGGATGGATCCGGACGTGATCCTCGTCGGTGAAATGCGGGACTTGGAAACGATCCACGCCGCCATCGAAGCGGCCGAAACGGGCCACGTCGTCTTCGGCACGCTCCACACTTCGGGCGCCGCCTCGACGGTCAACCGGATCATCGACGTCTTCCCGAAGGATCAGCAGGATCAAGTCCGCACGCAGCTATCGACCGCCCTCATGGGGGTGCTTTCGCAGGCGCTGCTGCCGAAGAAACCGGAAGGGGTCATCGCGGCCTACGAGATGATGGTCGTGACGCCCGCCATCCAGAACCTCATCCGCGAGAACAAGGTCTACCGCATCGACTCCGCCCTGCAAACGGGCCGCAAAGAAGGGATGTTCCTCCTCGACGAATCGCTCTTCCGCCTCTGGAAGGACGGGCTGTGCGAGAAGGAAGAAGTGCTCCTGAAGTCGTCCAAGCCCAACGAACTGGCCGCGAAGATCGCTCAAGCCGAACGGAACGAACTCGAAGACGATGATGACGACGAGGACGATGAGGATGACGACGACGATGATGAGGAAGACGACGCCCCGCGGAAGAAGCGGCGCTGATGGCTATGGAACTGAGAAATACTCCTTGGGTCAATCAGTTTCGTCGGGCTGCGATTGTCCACGCTGCTGCAGCCAAACTCCTGCTTTCGCACTGCGATCCGAAGGCTGCGTCCACAATGTGCGGCGAGGTGATTTATCTCAGCGGATATGTTGCGGAATGCGGATTGGCAACCGTTCACTGGGTTTTGCCGCTGTTTTTCAGGCGATTTCGAGTTCCGAACATACATATTTGAGACAAATTCGACTCGAATATGTGAAATTGAGCGATAAAGTCCCTGAATTTTAGGCGTTTACCCGGTGAACGGTTACG
>JANOSQ010000483.1:0-2014 GCA_031415915.1 Fimbriiglobus sp.
TCGCATGGATCGTAAATGCTCCCGCGAGGCGATCACCAAGTTTCGCATCTCGGGTGATGTCGATCCGCGGCGTCGAAACGCCGATGTTCTGACTCCAGAACTGGACGTCGGCGAGCGCGAGCGATTTCGTGGCCCGGTCGTAGGTCGCCGTGGTCGCGATCTCCACTTTCGCTTCGTCGAAGTGGATCGGCGGGCCGCTCACTTTCACCGACTTCATGTCGAGGTGAACTTCTCGCCGACGAATTTCTCCGCGTTTACGATTACCGTCCCCGTGATGCGGCCGTGGCCCGCGATGTCCCAATCCTTCGGCCAACCGACGAGGGAACCCAGCCGCGCCTTCCACGCCCGCAATTCGCCATCGAGTCGGACGTCCGCGCGGCCCGCGCTCAGCGCGGCCACATCGGCGATCGGCTCGCGGAGTTGGACGGAAAGCTGATCGAGTTCCGGCCGCTTGGGATCGGTGAAGATGTTGAACCGACCCGATTCGATCCGCACCTTGCTCCCCGCCAGCAGTTTCCCCACCGCATCGAGGGTCACGTGCAATTCCGGCTCGGCGAGCAGCACCAGCGTACCGTCGCGGAGTTCGAGCTTGGTGATGTCGATGCCGCCGCGGAGGTCGGTCGCGTCCGCGTTCGGCACCGGCTTGGTGTTCACCCGGACGATCCCTTCCCCGGCCATGGTGATGCCGCCGAGATCGACGAACTGCTCCAGTTGGACGGTGAGCTTGCGGAGATCGACGCGCGCGGCTGCCGAGAAGGCTTCCGGTTGCCCCCGCGCCGCGACGCTCACGAATTCGGAGAGGACTTTGAGGTCTTCGAACTCGGGCAAGCCGTCGTCGCGCAACCGGCCGCGGAAGTTCGCCTGCAGCGGCGATTTCCACGTCAGCACTTGCTGGCCGCGCTTCGCTTCGATGTCCCGCGTCGAGACGTCGCCGACCCAGACGGTTCCGCTGGCCCCGGCCTCGCTTTTCAGCGTGACGCCGACCGAGCCGCGTTGAATCACCGTGTCCGCTCGGACGTGCAGGAGCTTGGGCAGGAGCGCGGCCAACTTCGCCAAGTCGACGTTGGCGGTCGCTTCGACGCCGGATTGCTTCAGCAGTTGGGTCGAATCGAGCGCGGGATCGAATCGCCCCGCGAGCGAGGCCTCGCCGACATCGCAGAGCACCCGCAGCGATTTCACGTCGATCCGCCCGGCCGCGTCGGTGGCGATCTCGCTCTTCAAGAGAACCGCCGTCTTCATCGCCAGCGTTTCGCCGCCGAGCCACGGCGCCCGCAACGCGAGATCGGACACGTTTGCCGAGCCGTTGAATTCGACTGCCATCGGCTTGTCGGCGGGGAGGTTCCACTTCCCGCGCACATCGGCGGTCAACGACCCGTCGATCGCGGTGCCGGTGGCGAAGCGAGGCAGGATCGGCCCGAGTGTCCCGAGCGGGAACGCCGCGGCGGTGAGTGTCACGCCGGTGTCAGTGCCCAGCAGCACGGTGGTTTCGAGCTTTCCACCGCTGGGGGCGTCGGCCGCGAGGTGGATCTCCATCGGTTCGGCGCGCGACTTCGGGCTGCGGTAGGCGAAGGCCACATTCTGAATCCGCGTGTCCGGGGTTCCCTTCAGCGTCGCCTTGCCATTGATCGCTTCGATAGCGAACGCCAAACGCTCCGGTTTCGGGGGCGTTCCGTCGTCCTTCGTGTAGTTGGCGATCCACTCTTCGACGTTCGTCTTGCCGTTCTCCACCGAGAGGATCGCATCGGGTTCGTGGATGTGGAAGGTGCCGAGGTCGGCGCGGTTCCAAGCGAGCTGCCAGAGGGTTTTGCTCGTCGTCACGCGCGGGGCCGTGACGGCGACGCGGCCGGAGGGTTCGGTCATCGTCACGTCGGTGAATTCGACGGTGCCGAACCAACTCATCGATGCGCCGCCGGAGCGGATGGTGCCGTTGAAATCCTTCAGCGCGGAATCGACGACGCGGTGGCGCAGCTCCGTGCGCGCGACGATGGCCGGGGTGAACCAAAGCAGGATCGCG
>JANOSQ010000484.1:0-8809 GCA_031415915.1 Fimbriiglobus sp.
GCCGTTGAACATCAGGAATGTTTTGTCCGGGTCGGCAACGAGGTAGTAGTAGGCGAGCGTGCCGATTTGCGAGCGCGGGTCGTTCATCGCCACGCCCGCCGAATAACTGTCGATGATGACGTAGGGCGAGGGGCTGTCCGAGTTCAATCGCCGGGCCACGAGTTCCGAGATGTGCTGCACCTGCGACCAGTTGCTCGAGTTCGGCCGGATCGCGAACTCTTCAAAGGCGGCCGTGGAGGCCCGGGCGACGGCGTCGCCTTCCGCGATGGAACCGGCCGTATTCGACACGGTCCACTTCGGCGCGATGCCCGCGGTCACGGCCCCGACGAGCGCGGCGTAGTCCCGCGTGAACGAAGCGACCGATTCCTTCACGGGCGTGCCGGCGAAGGGGAGTTTCCCGTGCGAGTTGTCGAGGAAGAGTCCATCCGCGAGCGGGTTTTGCGCCAGGATTCGCCGGTGGTAATCGACGTTCCAATCTTTGATCGCGGCCGACGCGGGATTCACGACGTAGCGCATCTGCCCATAGTTCGGGTAGAAGAGCCGCGATTCGTACTCGAAGCGGGCGTCGAACCCGGCCCGGCGATTCGCGTACTCGGCGTCGGTCAAGTAGCCGTTGCCGTTCGCGTCGGCCGCGCTGTCGAACGCGGGGATGGTTCCCGAGTCGGTGCCGTTGGCCTGCACGTAATCGCGGCCGAAGATGGTTCGAGCGACCGGGGCTTGGAGCGTAGTCCCCTCGGTCGTGCGGAAGCGGAGTCGGTGCAAAAGCTGCGTCCCGCCGGCGACTTTCGACGAGACCCAATCGGCCGGGGGGTCGAATGTGATCCGCCCGCTCGCCCGCAATCCCGACGTGCCATCGTAGAGGATCGACAAAGTTCGCCACGCCGTCGGCGTCCCGTCGGCGGCCACGGCGGAAACGTATTCGATCACCGCGTTCCAACCGGTGGCCGCGACCTTGGATAGGTCGAAGTTCAATTCGCGGAATCGCTCCGGGTACCCGAGGACGATAGAGGTTCCCACGGCGCCGAAGCCGACCCCTTGCGTCCGCGTTCCGCGGGCTTCGCCGGTCAGATCGACGGGCGTGCCGGTTCCGTCCGAGTTAACGCGTTGGACGTTCCAAAGCTGCCGCACAGGCTGAGACGAGGAACTCGCCCGGCTGAACGCCGTCGGTTGGGTGACGTGGAAGAACGCTTGCTCGCGGGAAACACCGCGGGAATCGGCGAACGCGTTCCAATCCGTGAGCAGCGATTCGTAGATGTTCGAGAGGTTCGTGTAGATGACCTGCGTCGTCGTCGGGGCGGCCGTATCGAACGTCTGCAAATACTTCGGATTCGGGATGATGAGGTCGAGGCTGTTCGCGGCGAGGGCTTTCTCGAACTCGCCGATGGGGGTTCCGTCGTAGGCGAGTTGGGCCAGTCGGATGTGCGTGTATTTCCGCACCCCCGTCGGCCGGGGGACCGAACCGGTATCGGACGGGACGACGATCACGGGGGGCGTCGACGGCAATTGCGAGCCGACCGTTCCGAAGGCGCTCGCGGGGCGGATGGCGAGGTCGTCGAACCAGACGGCGCCGGAGGCGGCGCGACCGCGTTCCACGCCGACGAGGCCGCTCCCCGCGATGCGCGTGTCGGTGAGTTCCAAGGCCGCCGTCGCGGTGTTGCTCCACGATCCGTTGGCCGTGAGCCATTGGTTCGTATCGGTGCGTTCCACGATGGCTTTGAGCCGGGTGCCGTCCGCGACGATGGTCATCCGGATCCAGACGCCACTGACGTACGCGGTCGAACGGAGCGATCCCAACACCGTTTCAACGCCTTGAACCGTGCTCTTGAGTTGGACGTTCAACCCGCGTGTCAGCGTCAACGAGTAATACGTAGGTTGCGCGGTGTCGAGTTGTGAGCCGCGCACGAACACCGCGGCGGGGATGAGGCTGTCCGCGTACACCGAGACCGTGGCGGCGGTGGCGGCCGCGAACGCGGTTCCGAGCCACGCGCGGCTTTGCGTGTTGCTCTGGCCGTTGGACGTGATCGCCTGCGTCGGTGAGAGCGCCCTCCCGGTGGCGACGGCGAACGCCGTCGGTTGGTTGTTGCTCCACGTCCGCCAATTGGTCGGGAGGTTGCCGGTGGGCAGCGCATCGAACGATTCGTTCACGCCGGGCGGCGCGAGCAGGGCGAAGTCATCGACGTAAGCGACCCCCGAGCCGCCGGTTCGCCGGCCGATGCCGATGGAACCTTCGCGGAACGGGATCGCGGTTCGGACGCGGATCGCTTCGGTCTCCGCCGCTTGCCATGTGCCGTCGCCGCGCAGATACGCCCCGGTGTCGAGGCGTTGCACCGCGACGCCAGCCCACTCGCCCACGGGTTTCAGCGAAATGCGCAGCCACTTCCCGGTCATCGACTCCCGCGAGTCGACTTTGCCGAGGGTCCGCGCGGCGCCGGCGTTGACCTCCAGGAGTTCGAGGCTCCGCGAGCCGCTGAACTCGGCGGCGATGTAACTCGGAGTGGCGGTATCGAGACCGGTTCCCCGGGCGAGAACGTCGATGCGGGCGGAGGTGCCGGCGCGGACGCTGAATGCGGCGCCCGTGTCCCCCGAGACGGTCGATTGGTGCCAGAAGCGCGCCGAGTTGGCGGTCGAACCGAGCGAGGCGAGCGAATTGGTTCCCGAGACGGATGCGAGCCGCGACGTGATGTATTGCTGCTGGCCATCCGCGCTCCAAGCGCGCCAATCGGCGGGGAGGGCGGGGGCCGCGAGGGAATCGAACGATTCCCCCACCCAACCGGCGCTGGGGTTATCGCGGAGTTCGAGCTGCTCCAACGTCCGGCGGATCGCCGCGGCGTTACGACTCATGGTGAGAATCCATCCCGTGGTGCCGATCGTGTGGGTCGTGCGGATTCCGGGAACCGGCGGTCGAGGGCAGCTCCCGCGTAGCTCTGCAAGTCGAGAAGCGGCGTGCGTATGTCCGACGAAGCCACTTCTCCGGCAGACTTTCGTCCAACCGTTCCGCGCTCCGCCACGAATTGAAAGCGCATCGCCGGCAGTTATCGGGCGGTCGCCGATACCCCGCCCAAGATTGGAAACACTGCGCCAGACCGATCCGCCGTCGCAGCCGGTCGGGTCTTTCGGAGTCGTTCCAACCGGAGCAGGCCGTACAAAAGGAGGATGGACGAGATTCCCCGATGACGCGCGCACCGAAGAACCCGAAGCCGTGGATCGCATTCGCCGGCGGGGTCGGGCTGTTGGGGATCGCGTGGGGATTGACCGAAGCGAAGTTGAACCCGGCGCCGAACCTCCGCCACCCCGCCATTCTCGACACGGCCTACTTCGCCTTCGCCCTCTGGGCCGGCTCGGTGCTGATGCAACTGCAATCGACCCCCGCGGAGTGGCACGCCCGCGCCGTTGCGTTCCGGGTCGCCCGGGCGGCGTGGGTCGCCGGGTTGGCGGTCTACCTCGTCCACGTCGGGCTGGCGTTCCATTTGGCCCACGCGTGGAGCCACGCCCGAGCCTTCGCGCATGTGGAGTCGTCATCCGGCTTCGGCCCCGGAATCTTCGCCTCGTATGCGTTCACATTGGTCTGGCTGATCGATGGGATGATTTGGCTGGCGGCGCCCGAGTTCTACGCACGGCGGACGAAGTGGTTCGCACGGGCGTTGCACGGCACGATGGCGTTCATCGCTTTCAACGCGACAGTGGTCTACGCGCAAAGCCCGCTCCGCTGGGTCGCGGCCGCGGTGTTCGCGCTACTGCTCGGTCAATCCTTGAAGAATTGGCTGGTCGCCCGCACACCGCTTCCCCCACTCGCCCCGCAGTGACGCTTCGAGGTTGCGGACGTAACGTGGGCCGTCCGCCAAGGGACTGGCCCGCATGCGTTCGCGCAGCGATTCCCGGAGTTGGGCGAGTTCCGGCCGGCGGTTCATCCACATCTTCGCCAGCGGGATCAGCGCCTCGGCGTCCTCTGCGACGAACTCGGGCAGGCCGAGTGCGAGCATCATCATCACGCCCTGCCGGGAGAGGTAGCTGCCCCCGGCCACGGTGAGCACGGGCACGCCCATCCAAAGGGCGTCGCCGGATGTCACGCCGCCGTTGTAGGGGAACGGATCGAGGGCGATGTCGATGCCGTGGTACAGCTCGAAGTATTGTCGCTGGGGCAAGCGGGTGACGAGTTGGACGCGCTCGCGGAGAATCCCGGCCTTGGTGAAGCGATCGGCGAGGCGTTTCTGGGCCGCCTGCGATTGCCCCGCGAGCAAAAGCAGCCGGGAGCCGGGCAGCGATTGGATCAGCTTCGCCCAACTCTCGAGGCAGCGCTCCGACAGCTTCGACGCGTTGTTGAAGCACCCGAAAGTGAAGGTCTTCCGGCCCTGCGCGGGCGACGCGGAAACATCGGGCGCATGCGCGGGGGGGACGTAGACCCACGGCACCTCGGGCAAGTGCAGGCATTTTTCGGTGTACTGCGAATCGGTCACGCCGGGCGGATCGGAAACCGGATCGGTGATGCGCAGATCGATCGCTTCGACCCCCGTCGTGTTCGGATACCCGAACAGCGTCGCTTGGATCGCCGCGGGGCGGTGGGCGCAGACGATCAGCCGATTGCCGGCCGTGTGCCCGGCTAGGTCGATGAGGATGTCGATGCCATCGGTGCGGATCAACTCGGCGGCATCGCGATCCGATAGCCCGCGGATGGATCGCCATTGATCGGCCGCAGCGCGGAGTTTCGCGGTGGTGTCGTCGTCTCGCAGGACGTTGGAGTAGGCGAAGACTTCGACGGCGGCGCGGTCGTGGTGCTGGAACAGCGCCGCGATGAACGGGGCGATGGTGTGCTCGCGGAAGTCGGCGGAGAGATAGCCGAGGCGCAATCGCCGGGTCGAATCGAGCGGCGGACGCGGAGCCGGTCGCGGTTGAACCGGAGTGGTGAAGCGCTGGCCCCAATCTTCGTGTTCGGCGCGCAGTTGCTCGGCCGACACGCTCGGTGAGTAGTTCAACAGCAGTAGCAAATTGCTGTGGATCGCGGGGGCATCCGGGCGGTGGTGGAGCGAGCGACGCAAACAAATAATGGCGTCGTCGCAGCGGCCCTGCTCCGACAGGTTCACCGCGAAATTGCTCCACGCGTCGGGGAAGTCGGGCTTGGCCTGCACCGCTTTCTCGTAGTGGAACAGAGCATCATCTTTACGGCCGAGCAGCTCGAGGGCGAGCGCCATCGCGTTGTGGGCTTCGGGGTAGTCCGGCTTCAGCTTGAGTGCGCGGTGCTGGAATTCGATGGCTTCGGTCGGGTTGTTGGCATTCGCGAGGGCCAGCCCGAGGTTGTACAGTCCTCGGTGGTCATCCGGGTGATCGGCGGCGTACTCGCGAAAGAGGGTTACGCCTTCCTCGAACCGACCCGTGCGCAACAGGAGGTCTCCGAGGCGCAGAGTACACTCTTTGCTCTTGGGCTCGATGCGGAGCACTTCGCGGAAACACGCCTCGGCGTCGGCGAATTGCCCGATGTTCGCGTGGGTCGTCCCGAGGTTGTAGTGGGCGTTGGCGTGATCGGGATCGACTTTCAAGCACAACCGGTACTGCTCGATGGCCTCGGCTTCCCGCCCCTGTTTGCGGTAGTGGTTGCCGAGGTTGTACAGGGCGTCGGTGAAGTTCGGATCGACCGCGAGGGCGAGCCCGTAGTAGCGGATGGCTTCGTCGAATTGCCCGCGGCGGACGAGGACGACCGCGAGATTGCACAGGGCCGCCGTGAACGTCGGCATCTGGCGGAGGAGATCGCGGTAGGCTTGCTCCGCCGAATCGAATTGCCCGGCCGAATGGAGCCGCACCGCGTCCGCGAATGCGGATTCCAGACCGGCTGGGACTTGGGGGGTGGACATTGAGATGACCTCCGGTTAGCCCGACGCGGCAGCGAGGGAGTCTGTACAGCAGATACTATTGCCCGATTCCAGATCGCCACGGACTGGCCGACTCCTTCGCTGGCGCGTCGGGCTGACCCAATGGCGCATGAAAAAACCCGGCCGATGGCCGGGTGATTCGGTTCCGCCGCGCGGCTCACTCGCCGACGTACGGCATCAGCCCGATGAAGCGGGCGCGCTTGACGGCGTTGGACGCGGCCCGTTGGAACGGGGCGCACAACCCGCTGCGCTTTCGGCTGAACAGTTTGCTCTGGCCGGAGACGAGCTTCTTCAGCGAGCCGACATCCTTGTAGTCCACGAACGCCGGGCGGGGGCAACCCTCTTTGGTGCAGAACCGGCAGCGGCTTTTCCGGGCCGACAGTTTTTTCGTCCGAATCATCATGATCGAGGCAACCTTGTTGGGCGGGAACACGCTTCCGATCAAACCGAAAAGTGATTTTAGAATTGTCGGCCCCGGTGTCAACTCTCCGGTGCAGAATTCGCTCGGCGGGCGGGTTCCCCCGGGAGTTTTCTCCCCGCGCCGGCGAATTCGTCTACAATTGCCCTGCGGTACCGGGTCGATGGGATTCCGGGCCGGCCCACAACTCCGACGCCGATTCGAGGCCAACGTGCAAGTCAAACTGTCTGTCCGACACGGTCATTTGAACGAAGAGCACCAACAGCGGATCACCCAAAAAGCGGAGAAACTGCTGCACTTCTTCGACCGGTTGATCATGATCGAAGTCATGGTCGATCTCTCCGGGCCCGAGAAGCACGTCGAAGTCATCGCCGAGGCCGAGCACAAACACGAATTCGTCGGCCACGGCCGCGACCCGGACGTGATGGTCTCGGCGCGGGACGCCATGGAGAAAGTCACGCAGCAGATCAAGCACTACAAAGATACCATCCAAGACCACCGCCGGAACCCGTCCCACGGTGGCACCGAAGGGATCAAGGATTGAGGTTGCTCCGGACCCGGAGAAGGAGGAACCATGCGGCTGAACAGTTTCATCGTGCGGGAAGCGATCGTGCCCGTCCTCGCGGCGACGACGCGGGATGCGGCCATCACCGAGATCATCCAGAGCCTCAAAGACGCGGGCCAATTCGCGGACGCCGATGTGGCCGACATCACCGCGGCCGTGCTGCGCCGCGAGCAGCTCGGCTCCACCGGGATCGGGCAAGGGGTCGCGATTCCGCACTCCCGCCACCGGGATGTCCCGAACCTCGTCGGCACCGTGGCCATCTCCACGCAGGGGCTGGCGTTCGACAGCATCGACGGCGAACCGGTGCACGTGCTCTTTTTGCTGATTTCACCCGACCAACAACCGGGGCCGCACTTGCGGGCTTTGGACGCGGTCGTCCAGAAAACCAAAGATGTCGAGTTGGTGTCGAAGTTGCGAGCGTCCCGTACGGCGGAGGAAATTTGGGCACTCTTGAGTTGAAAGAACCGATGGCGACGATTCCGCGAATTCGGAGGACCGTCGTGGTGGGCAACCCCCCCATGGGGTTGCACCTGCGCCCGGCCACGGCCTTCGCCAAGCTCGTGCGCGGGCTCAAATGCAAGGTCACGCTCACACATGGCGATCGGCACGCCGACGGCCGCAGCGCCTTCGACTTGCTCGGGCTCTTGGCGCCGCCCGGCACCGAGATCATCGTGGAAGTGGAAGGCGAAGATGCGGATATTGCACTGGAGCTCCTCTGCGACATCCTGACCGCGGAGGGCGAACCCGGCGAGTCCCCCTAGCCCTTTGCGTTGAAAAGCGTACATCACACCCAACGTGTTCGTGTCCGCGGTCCTCTTGCGATCTGGCGGTATGGAAATCCGTCGTGGTATCGCCGTTTCCCCCGGCGTGGCGATCGGCCCGGCCTTGGTGCTCGACACCGAAGGCATCCTCATCCCCATCCGCACGGTTTCCCCCGCGGAAGTCGAAGGCGAAGTGCGCCGCTTGCGCACCGCGTTGGCCGCCGCGTCCCGCCTCGCCCAAGAAAAGCACCGCACTCTGTCCGCGAAACTCGGCAAAGAGATCGCCGAGATCTTCGAGGCCCACGCGGGACTGTACGAAGATCCCAAGCTCGTCCGCGATGCGGAATCGTTGATCCGCGCGAACAATTACTCCGCCGAGTACGGGGTGAGCCGGGCCGTGCGGGCCATCATGAAGCAGTTGGAATCCGCCGGGATTTCACCCCTGGCCACGCGCTTGCAGTCCGACTTCGTCGATCTCGAAAAACAATTGTTGGCGCTCTTGCAGGGCGAAAGTGGGCAACCTCTCGCGGCCATCACGAACCCGATCATCGTGCTCGCACACGATCTGACGCCGAGCGAAACGGCCAACCTCGACCCGAACACCGTCCACGCCTTGGCCACCGAAAGCGGCGGGGCGACCAGCCACACCGCGATTTTGGCCGACGGCTTGGAAATCCCCGCCGTCGTCGGCGTCGGCCGGTTCCTCGCCGACGTGTCCGGCGGCGATACGGTCATCGTGGATGGCTACCAAGGGTTGCTGATCCTCGACCCAGACGAGGAAACCTTGCAACGCTACACGGAGTTGCGCCGCCGGGATCTCTCCGCGAGCGGCTTGAACCAAGTCTTTCACAAGAACATCCCGGCCGAGACGAAGGACGGCGTCCGCCTGCATTTGTACGGCAACATCGAGTTCCCCGGCGAAGCCCGCCACTGCCTCGACCGCGGCGCCGACGGCGTCGGTTTGTACCGCACCGAGTTCCTGTACGTCAATAAATCGGGCGATCCGACCGAAGAGGAACATTTCCTCGCTTACAAAACGGTGCTGTTGGAAATGGGCCCGGAGCGGCCGGTGGTGATCCGCACCCTCGATATCGGCGGCGACAAATTCATCGGCGCGGCCGGCTCCACCAACTTGGAAAAGAACCCGTTCCTCGGCCTGCGCAGCGTGCGGTTGTGCCTGAAAAATCAGCCGATGTTCAAGACG
>JANOSQ010000485.1:0-3510 GCA_031415915.1 Fimbriiglobus sp.
AGATCGGCCGGCGCGGGGAAAGAGTCGGCGCCCGAGAATTTTGGCTACCCCAATTCCGCTACCAGCATCCGCAGGAACGGCTCGGCGTCGGAGACGATCCCCACCGTTTGGGTGCTACCGCGGTCCGTCAGTTTCGTCACGGTGGCGGGGTTGATGTCGATGCAGGCCACCTTCACCCATGCGGGTAGCAAATTGCCCACGGCGATGCTGTGGAGCGTCGTGGCGACCATGAGGCAGAAGCCGGTGCCGGGGACGTGGGCGCGCATCGCGGTTTGCGCCAGCAGCGCATCGGTGATGACCTCCGGCAACGGGCCGTCGTCGCGGATGCTGCCGCAGAGCACGTAAGGGATCGGCTTCCGCACGCACTCGTACAAGATCCCCGATTTCAGCAATCCCTTGTGGACCGCCGCGGCGATGCTCCCCGTTCGGCGGATCGTGTTGATTGTCCGCAGGTGGTGCTCGTGCCCCTCTTCCGTCGGCAAACCGTGGTCGAACGAGACACCGAGACTGGTACCGTAGAAGGCTTGTTCGATGTCGTGCGTCGCCAAGGCGTTCCCGGCGAAAAGCACTTGGATGTACCCCTGCCGGACGAGTTGGGCGACGTGCTCGGATCCACCGGTGTGGACGACGGCCGGGCCGAGCACCGCGATGATCTTTTCCCCGGCGGCCCGGCAGCGCTTCATCGCCGCCGCGACTTCGCGCACGCTCACGGCCTTCGGGCGCTCGCTCGACACGGGGCTAGACATGAACTCGAAGAGGTTCCCTTTGCGCGACTCGGCCTCCGGCGGGAAGACGCGCGTGCCCCGTCTGCCGACGACGATGCGATCCCCGAGTTCCACCGCCGTCATCGACACGCACCGCGCGGCCGAGCCTTCGGGGTCGATGGCGATGCCGCAGTCCATCTCTTGGTCTTCGACATCGACCCATTCGCCGTGCAAACGGACTTGGGTGCGGAAGTTGGTGCTGCAATAGAAGCCGTCCGGGAAGGCCCCGGCGATGTCGGTGGCGACCGCGAGGCAATCGTGGCTATCGGTCGGGATCGCCCCGTGCGGGTGGATCTCGGCGAGGATGGCATCGAGCTTCGCCGAGGTGGTCGCCCGCACTTCGATGCGGACACGGCTCGGGTCGTCCTGCTTTTCGCCGAGGACGAACTCGTGGATGTGGTAGCCGCCGCCGCGCGACAAGATCGCGTCGAGCACTTTGGGCAGTAGCAGGGAATCGACGATGTGCCCCTGCATCTCGACGTGTTCGACGAACGATTTCGCCTCGGCGGGCGCGGGGTGCTCTTTCACTTCGCCACGCTCCATTTGGCGTCCTTGGCCACCGCGAAGACGCGGAGGTGCTGCCGTAGATCTTTGGTTTTACCGCGCGTCACGGTGAACGCCGCCTCGCCTTTTTCGTCCGCCGCGGCGATCTTATCGCCGCCGGAACCGGCCCACGCGAAGATCAACAGGTACGACTTCTCGAAATCGATGAGCTTCGCGATGGCCTCCCGCGTCGGTTCATCCGGGATGAGTTGCTCGAGTTCGGCCTTCGAGGTGATCTTCGCGGCATCCGCGGGCTGGGCGCCCTTCTTGACGCCGATCTTCGGCGACTTCAGTTCCAGTTCGCGGACGAGTTTGTCTTTGTCGTCGGCAGCCGCGGCTAAGGCGACGCACGAGCCGAGCGCAATCGTCAGTAGGGTACGCATCGCGAACACTCCAAAAACACAGGGCAAAAAGGTTCGGGCTTCGGACTTCAACACCCTGCTAGTACACAATGCCTCACTCGGCGGGCGAACAAGGGAATGCCGGGAATGTCGGCGTCGCGGGCGGATTTCACCGGCGGTTCGACTATCAGCGGGCCATCGAGCAGATCCGACGTCGTGCGCTCGCGCCACGTTTCCAATTGGGAAACGATCACCCCGCACGGGGCGAACGGGAGGAATTTGCGAAATCGCGAAGCTCGCAGGGCCATGAAGAATCGTCCGTGGTTGTCAACGCTCGGCTATCGCGGTTCGTTCCATTATACCCAGCCGGCGCCGCAGCCTCTGAGACGATGGGGCGGCCCGCGATAAACTGAATCGAACGGCATCGGTAGCTCACCCCGTTCCGGGGTGTTGCAGCCGTATTTGTAGGTCGCGCTTTGTGTGACGCCGGTGAGAATCCGGTGCGGGAATGGCGTCGCCCAGAGCGTGGCCTACCAGTGTAGCGTTGCAGCTGTTTTGTTAGCCGGACGCGCCAGCGACGGAGTCCTATCGCGCAGGGCGGACTGCGATGGACACCGAGATTCACCACTCCGTCGCTGGCGCGTCCGGCTAACAAAACAGCCGCAACACTCCACTACTACAGCAGCTTCCGAGAATCGTTTCCGCACGCCCACTCGAACCGGTTTGTCTATGGTCGCCCCCAGTTCGATCCCCGAATCCGAACCGTTGCCGCAACCGCGGCGGTACAAGGTCAGCGCGAAGTGGCTGTTCGGCCTGACCGCGTTGACGCTCCTCGTGCCGGTGCTGATGGTGTTTGTGATCTTCCCGTGGCTCGCGGAACAGGCGTTCCAGTCGGTCGAGGAAATTGACCCCCAGCAGGTGGACGTGCTCCGGGTGCAGCTCCTGAATCACCCGCAGGGGAAAGCGGATGTCGGCCCGGTGGAGATGCACCCGGACGACTTCCCCAAACTCTTGAAAGCCATCGGTGGTGCGCAGAAAGTGAACGAAATCCCGGCCGCGGCGATGCTCGGCGAATACCGCGTGCGGATCAAAGACGACCGCCGCGGGACGATCCGGCTTTACTGGCAGAAGCTGAACCCGCGCGATCCCGAAAGCCCCGCGATGGTCTGGATGAAGATCGGCACGAGCAAATACAAAGGCGGCGACGCACTGGAGTTGTTCAAGGTCGCCGAGGAGTGCGCCCCGCGCGGGAAAGTGAAGCGTTAGTTGACTGTTGAGAATTGAATGTGACGAGGCTTCATCGTGCAGCTCGTACGCGGAAGTCACCCCCTCTCCGCTTCGGAGAGGGGGCCGGGGGGTGAGGTCTCACGCACGAACATGAAGGCCGCTCACGTTTCAGCGCCATACCTCACCCCCTGGCCCCCTCTCCGAAACGGAGAGGGGGGAACGGAGCCGTCTCGCCGGCGCGGTATTCTTCGAGCGCCGCCGAAGCGAGACCCGCTAGACGCCCGCCCGTGTTGGCGATCGCACGGTCGAACTCATCCTCGTCCGCGAGTTCGGCGAGAATGCGCGAGGCGAGCAATTCTTGTTCAAGATCCGAAAGCTTAGAAGCTTCGGAGAACGCGCGTTCCAGCGTGATCGTCATCTCGATCCCCTAATTCGGCGGCAGCAATCCCGGATTGCCGAAGACCGTCTTCCACGGCCGCATCGTCCACTTCACGAAGATTCCGGCGTCGTGGAACGGGTCGGCTTTCAACAACTCCTCGGCCCCCGCGGCATCGGCCGCTTCGTAGACGATGAGCGCCCCGTAATCGTCGAGGAACGGCCCGGCGACCACGAGCCGATTCGTCTCGATCAGCTTC
>JANOSQ010000486.1:0-2719 GCA_031415915.1 Fimbriiglobus sp.
GACCCCCGCTTCGACGAGGGCGTACCGATCGCGGACGTTCACTTCGAGGATCTTCTTCATCCGGCTGAGTCCGATCATCACACCGCCGCCGACGGGGACGCACCCCCCGGCCAAGCTTGTCCCGGCGCCGCGGGCCACGAACGACACGTCGAGTTCATTGCACGCCTTCACGATGGCGACGACATCCTCGGCCGAAGTCGGGAAGACGACGACATCCGGCTTGTTCTTGTCGATGGTGAATCCATCGCATTCGTACACGGCGAGGTCGGCCCGGCTCGTGAGGCAGTTGACGGCACCGACGATGGCCCGCATCCGGTCGAGCAGTGCCGGCACCTTGCCCGCCTCGTAGCGCGGCAGGTCGTGGGCGTGATTGAAGGAGATGGTGGTCGGGGAGTCGGTGGAGGTCATGGGAGAGTCGCGGAGTTATTGAAAGAGCGATGCGACGGGGACGCTGAATCCGGGGAGGACATCGGGGATGGTGAGGATGTCGGCGGCAGTAAATGGTGCTTGCGGCCGGTTCTTCCGGCACGCGAGGATCAATTCTTTCTGCGGATCGACAACGAGGACTACGTCTACGCCGAGGTTAAGATAGTCCTCGACTTTGTAGAAGACTTCCGGCCAAGTGTCGGAGGGTGATTTTACTTCGCCCACCAATTCGGGAACAAGCGTCATGGGACCGTCAGGGACTTTGACATCGTTCGACAATTTGAGGTAGCTCAAAAAAATTAGATCGGCACCGCGCATCCGATCCGGGTTGCGGCGGATGCGGATCAACGTGTCGTTGTTGAACATGCGGCCGAGTTTGTGCTGACGGACGAATGCGGTGATTTCAAATGCGAGATTGCTACCGACATATCCGTGCGGTTGAAAAGGCATGGGATACCTCACGACGATGCCATCGACGAGATCGACGCGACTCTCCGACCCGTGCCGTTCCAGGAATTCTTCTTCGGTCATCAGTGCGCTCGGCGGTGCAGTCGTCGACACCGTGGCGGGTTGAACGGCAATACTCATGGAATCACCTCCTGGGAGTTCCTTCCATCATACCAGACCGGCGCAGCGAAACACCCCGGCGCGGGCCGGGGTGGTCTCGTTCGATTCGTCCCGATTCACTTCGCCGGGGCGGCGGCCTTCTTCGCTTCCGCGACGGCCTTGAGGTGGGCCGCTTCCATTTTCATCGCCTCTTCGCGCATCTCTTTGGGCCAGTAAGCCAACGGCCCGCCGAGCCGCGCTTCGAACTTCGCCCGGCGCTTCTCCCGCTTCTTCATGCGGACGCCCGCTGGATTGCCCATCTTCAAGCTCCAAGGTCGCTACGGAAGTTCACAAAACGTCAGCATAGCGACCCGCACCCGCTTTTCGACCTCAACCCGCTTTTTTTCGCGCAAGTTGCCCGTAAGACTTCGCTTCCCCAACAGAAATACCCGAGAAGTTGCAGCTTACCCGAAGGGCCAGCCGATATAACCGGCAGGCCCGGCATGGATGCCCCAAACAGAGGTGCGACATGGTTCGTCGCTCGACCCGTTTCCCGGTCTATTCCGCTCCCGCCCCGTACGCCCGGCGGTTCCGAATGTGGGCCGAGCAGCTCGAAACCCGAGACGTTCCCAGTTCGGCTTCGGCCGATGGTCTCCTCCGCGGCTTGATGGCCTCGATGGCCCACAGCGCCGAGGTGCAAACCGCACCCGTCCTCGCCGCGCCCCCGGCACCCGCGGCCCGACCGTTGCTCCACGAGCCGCGCGGCCGCTACGCCATCGGCACCACCGGCGGGCCGACTCAAGTCAACGTCTACGACGCCCAAACCAACGCGCTGCTCGGAATACTCAACCCGTTCGGCGGCCGCTCGACACTCGGTGCTTCGGTCGCCACGGGCGATGTCACCGGCGACGGCATCGAAGATGTGGTCGTCGCCAGCGGCCCCGGCGGCCGGCCGACGGTGGAAGTCTACGACGGCCGGACGCTCCGCAAGCTCAGCTCGTTCGACGCCTATTCGGCGACATTCCACGGCGGTGTCAGCGTCACCGTCGCGGATGTCGACGGCGACGGCCGGGCCGACATCATCACCGGGGCGGGCGCCGGCAGCGCGGCCCACGTGAAGGTCTTCAGCGGCGCCGGACTCCCGACCACGCACGTCGGGATCGGCTCGACGCCCCCGGCGATGCGGAGCTTCTTCGCCTTCGATACGGGCTACCGCGGCGGCATCACCGTCGCCGGCGGGGATGTGAACGGCGACGGCCACGCCGACATCGTCGTAGGCACCTTGGCCGGTAGCCCCCCGCATGTGAAAGTGTTCAGCGGTGCCAGCGGCGCGGAACTCCACAGCTTCTACGCGTTGAACCCGAGCTACACCGGCGGCATCAGCGTCGCGGCCGGGGACATCAACGGCGATGGCCGCGCCGACATCGTCGTCGGGGCGAGCCGAGGCCCGACCTCGCAAGTGCGAGTTTTCTCCGGGGACAACTTGATCGCCGATTACTCGGCGTTCACCGCAGCCCACCAAGGTGCCCGCGTGGGAACCCAAGACATCGACGGCGACGGCAAACGCGAAGTGATCGTGGTCAGCGGGCCGAACCGCCCGCCGCGGATGCGGATTTTGAACGGTATGACGGGTGCGGTTCGCCGCGAGAATCCGGCGATGCCTAGCCTCTACACGGGCGGGTTGTCGGTGGGCTGAGAGACAAAAAGTTGGAATGGCGAGCCGGCGGCGTGAGCTGCCGGATTCTGG
>JANOSQ010000487.1:0-1955 GCA_031415915.1 Fimbriiglobus sp.
GAGCGCATCCGCGAGGATCGGCAAGCGGTCGAAGGCGCGGTCGGCGTAGATGGCGCCGGCGATGGATTGAACGGTCGGCGTGAGCCACGCGGGATCGGCGACAACGGGGCGGAAGGGGTTGGGGAAGATGTCGCGGAGTAGGGCGGCTTGTGCTGGGTAATCAGCGGAATTGCCACGGCCGAACACCCAACTGACGCTGTGACAAACACTGATCCCGATGTTATTTGTTTCTTGCTGGCAAGTGCATCGAGCGGCAGAAGCGGCGAACGCCACCCTCAAGTCTTCGCCGGGCTTGTCTCCGTATCGGGCGAATGCTCGCTCATTTGCATCGATGAGTTTCTTCAATCGCTTCTTGGCGCCAATTCCATCGGAATAACTTTCGGCAAACTCGACACACGCTCGGATAGGACTGTGCAAGTCCATCCATTTCCATGCCCTGCGGCAGCACCCCACAGCGAAAAGCCGCATCTTACGTTTGCGTACTTTCGAGCTTAGCTCTATCAGCATTGAGCTTGGATCAGTCGCCGCCAACCACTCCTCTTCCGTCATCGCACGCCCTCCGAATCCCCGCTCGCACGCTCGCGGCTATATTATCCCCGTCGCAGTAGCCTGAGGGCAAGCATATGCCACGCGTCGTGATCCTGGGCGGAATCAACGGGGCCGGAAAAACGACCGCATCGCGGGCCGTCCTCCAGGATGTGCTCCAGATTCCGACGTTCGTGAATGCCGACGCCATCGCCCGCGGACTGAACGGGCTGAACCCCGAGGCGGAGTCCTTCCGCGCCGGCCGGCTCATGCTGCAAGAAATGGCCCGCCTCGTCGAAGCGCGGGCCGACTTCGCCTTCGAGACGACGCTCTCCGCCCGCACCTACGCCAGGTGGCTCAGCAAGCTGCGCGTGCTCGGGTACGAGACGTATTTGTTCTACTACTGGCTCGATAGCCCGAAGTTGGCGATCCAGCGCGTCGCGGGCCGTGCAAGCCGGGGGGCACCACGTCCCGGACGCGGACATTCGGCGGCGCTATGCCCGCAGCGTCCGGAATTTCATCGAACTGTATCGGCCTGTCGCGGATCGCTGGGAAGTGTACGATAACTCCTATGGCCAGCGCCACCTCCTCGCGATGGGCGAAGGAGGCGACGAGGCGATCGACAACGCATACGATTGGGCCGAATTCCTCAGGAGCGCCGACGATGCTTGAAACCAAATCCGCCGCCATGGAAGAAATGCGAGCAAGGCAACCGGCCATGAAGGCCGCGCACGACAAATCCAACCGCGAGGCGCTGCTGGAGCACGCCCGCATGGGCCGTTCCGTCTGCCAGTCCCGCGATGGCCAAGTCGTCTGGATTCCCCCGGCCGAAATCTTCGCCCGCTACGGCCTCGACGAATTCGGCCGGCCGCTGCCGACCGAGCCGAAATGATGACCGTCCCCGAGTTCCGACTATCCCGCGCGGCCGGCCGCAAGCTGGCCGTGGTCACGGCGTACGACTACACCGCCGCGCAGATCGGCGAGGCCGCCGGGGTCGATTGCATACTCGTCGGCGATTCCCTCGGCATGGTCGAGCAGGGGCACGCCAACTCGCTGCCGGTGACCTTGGCGCAGATGGTCTACCACACCCAAATGGTGGCGCGTGGTTCCAAACGGGCGCTGATCGTCACCGATCTCCCCTTCGGCAGTTACCAAGTATCGCCCGGTCAAGCGGTGCGGAGTTCGGCGAAGCTGCTCAAGGCCGGCGCCCACGCTGTGAAGCTCGAAGGCGGCGCCCGCATGGCAGAGGCCATCGCCGCGTGCGTGCGGGCCGACATCCCCGTGATGGGCCACATCGGCTTGACGCCGCAGTCGGTGCACCGCATGGGCGGGTTCAAAGTCCAGCGCGATGGGGAAGCGCTGGTGGAAGACGCGCTCGCCGTGGAGCGAGCCGGGGCGTTCTCGATTGTTGTGGAAGGGGTGCCCGCGGA
>JANOSQ010000488.1:0-5110 GCA_031415915.1 Fimbriiglobus sp.
CCCAAATCACGCACGACAACGTCGTCACCGTCTACGAAGCCGACGAACGCGGCGGTGTGCCGTTCATCGCCATGCAATTTTTGCAGGGTTATCCGCTCGACGAGTTTTTGAAGAAGAAGGGAACCCCGAGCATCCCGCAAGTGCTGCGCATCGCCAAGGAAACGGCAGCGGGACTCGCGGCGGCCCACAAAATTGGCCTCGTTCACCGCGACATCAAACCGGGCAACCTCTGGCTCGAAGCGCCAAACGGCCGGGTGAAGGTGCTCGACTTCGGCCTCGCCCGCCCGGTGGACTCGGAACTCGAACTGACAAAAAGCGGCGCCATCATCGGCACGCCGGCGTTCATGTCCCCGGAGCAAGGGCGCGGTCAGAAGGTCGATGGCCGCACCGATTTGTTCAGCCTCGGCGCCGTGCTCTACCGGCTTTGCACCGGCAAGCTCCCCTTCGAAGGCGCGAACGTGATGGCGGTGCTCACATCGTTGGCCATGGATGAGCCGACCCCGGTGCGCGACCGGAACCCCGAGGTGCCCGTGGCACTCGCCGAATTGATCCACCAACTGCTGGCGAAAAAGGCCGACTCGCGCCCGCAAACGGCCGACGAAGTCGTGAGCCGGATTCTGGCCATCGAAGGGGAAGCGCCGACCGCCTCACCGTATACGACCTATCCGCAAGCCGTCTACGTGCCGATGCAAGTGACGGCGAACATCGAAAGCGCATTCGCCGGCATCGCCACCGACGACTCGGATGTCGAAGTCTCGCAATCGATTGCGAAACCGGCCCGCAAGAAATCGATGCCGTGGCTGCTCATCGGCTCCGCGTTCGCGTTCCTCGTCTGCGCCGTCATCGCCGGCGTCGTCATCATCAAGATCACGAACAAAGACGGCAGCGTCACCGAGATCAAGGTGCCGGACGGGGCCAAGATCGAAGTCGATGGCAAGACGATCAAGCCGGATCCGAAGAAAATGAACCCGGCAGCGACCCCCGACCGCAAGGCTGCGGAATACGTGCTTTCCATCGGCGGCTCGGTTAGCGTGAACGGGCAAGTGGAGCACATCAGCGCTGCCGAACTTCCGCGAGAAGCTTTCCAATTGACGGTGGTCAATCTGGCCGCCACGGGAGTGAGCGATGCGGGGTTAGCGAACTTCAAGGACTGCAAAAACCTCACGTACCTCGGCCTGAGCGCCACCAAGGTGAGCGACGCGGGCTTGGCGAACTTCAAAGACTGCAAGAAACTGACGTTCCTCGGCCTGAACAACACGCAGGTGAGCGATGCGGGGCTGGCCCATTTCAAGGACTGCAAGAACCTGACAACCCTCCAACTGGCCGCCACGCAGGTGGGCGACGCTGGGCTCGCGAACTTCAAGGATTGCAAAAACATGACGGCCCTTTATCTGGGCTATACCTCGGTGAGCGACGCGGGGATGGCCCACTTCAAGGACTGCAAGAACCTGATGGTTCTCGACTTGAGCGGTTCCCAGAAGGTGAGCGACATGGGTCTTATCCACTTCAAGGACTGCAAGAGTCTGACATCGCTCAATTTGTATGGCACGGCGGTGAGCGACGCAGGGCTTGCCAATTTCAAGGGCTTCCAGCACCTGACGTTCCTCATGCTGCTCGGCACTCGGGTAAGCGATACCGGGCTAGCGAATTTCAAGGACTCAAAGAATCTGCAGAACCTCTCCTTGGGCGGCACACAGGTGAGCGACGCGGGCATGGCCCACCTCAAGGGCTGGAAAGACCTGACGCATTTCGACGTGAGCGGCACGCAGGTCAGCGACGCGGGGCTGGCGAACTTGAGCGACTGCAAGAACCTAACTTACCTCGGCCTGCATGGCTGCATGAATGTGGGCGACGCGGGCCTGGCCAGCTTCAAGGACTGCAAGAACCTGACCCATCTCGTCTTGCTCAAGACGAAGGTCACGGCCGCGAAGTTCGAGGAGTTGAAGAAAGCGTTCCCCAAGAGCAAGATCGAAAGCGACCACGGGACGTACGAGCCGAAGTAGCTCCCTCGCCCCGCGCGAGCAAACCGTCGCACTGCTCGACCGCCGTTCTGCTTCCGGCACCACCCGGAACCGACCGCCGACGGCTATCTTCTCGCCGGTCATTTGCACCGGCGTCCGCGCGGTGGGCCGCGGACGGGTGCGATCGGGGCGATGACCGGCACGGCCGGGATCGCCGCGTCGGCCGGGGATCGCGTTTACGCCATCGCGGAATCGTCCGTCATTCCGGTTCCGACAGCTTCGCCGACACCGAGCGGATGATCGACTCGATCTCCGCAACCTCGGCCGGTTTGATGAAGTGGTGATCGAAGCCCGCTTCTTTGGTCTTGCGTTTGTCTTCTTCGCTCCCCCAACCGGTGAGCGCGACCAAAACCGTCGCGGAGTGTTCGGCTTCGAGCCGGAGGCGGCGGGCCACTTCGTAACCGTCCATCTTCGGCAAGCCGATGTCGCAAAAGACGAGGTCGGGTCGGAAGCACCCGGCGAGTTCGAGCGCGGCGGCGCCGTTGTAGACCGTCCGGATCTCGTGGCCGTCGAGTTCGATCATCATCGCGAGGCTATCGGCGGCGTCTTCGTTGTCGTCGATGACGAGTACGCGCAGTTTGCGTGCCGTCGATCGGGTCAATTCGGGGGCGGTCGTCGGCGACGCGAGGCCGGCCGACGCTTCGGGCCAGCGCACCGTGAACGTGCTCCCCCGGCCGGTGCCGGGGCTTTCCACGGCGACGGTTCCCCCGTGGAGTTCGACGAGTTTCTTGACGAGTGCCAACCCGATTCCCAAGCCCCCTTGCGCGCGTTCCAGCGTCCGGTTCACCTGGGTGAAGATTTGGAACACTTCCGCGAGCATGTCCGCCGGGATCCCCAGCCCACTGTCTTGCACCGACAGATAAACCCATCCGTCCCCGCGGCCGACCGACAAACGGATCCGGCCTCCCTCCGGCGTGTACTTGGCCGCATTGGTGAGCAAGTTCACCACGATCTGCGCGGCCCGCGTGATGTCGGCATTCACCCAGATCGGTTCGTCGGGGATTTCGACCGCGAGGGTGTGCCGGGCCTGCTCGATGCTCGGCAGGCTCGCTTCGATGGCGATCTCGCAGATCGTCCGCAAGGCGACCCGCTCGAGGCGGAGGGTGACTTTGTCGGTCGAGATGCGCGAGATGTCGAGGAGATCGTCGATGAGCCGAACCATGTGGACGAGTTGGCGATCCATCATGTCGTGGATCTTTTCGGCGGCGCCCGGCTCATCGGTTTTCCGGAGCACTTGCAGGCCGCTCCGCACCGGGGCCAACGGGTTGCACAATTCGTGGGCGAGTGTCGCAAGGAAAACGTCCTTGCGGCGGTCGACTTCATTCGAACTCAGGGCCTGCAAGCGGAGCGTTTCGGCGTCGCGGCGGGCTTCGGTCATATCGCGGGTCGAACCCGCGACGCATTCGACCGTGCCGTCCGCGGCGAACACCGGCACGAAAATGTACTCGTATTCGCGCAGGCCGTTCGTCCCGTGGTACGGCGTCACATCCCGGAGCGGCTCGCGGGTGGCGACGACCTCGAAAACTTGCCGGCGGAGCTTGGTCGCCAACTCGGGGGTGTAATCGAGTTCGTGGGGCGACTTCCCAGCGATCTCGGAGTGTTCTTTACCCCAGACCGCGAGCAAGGCTTTGTTGGCGAACGTGAACCGGCCCTCGACATCGAACACGTAATGCAAATCCGGGGCGTTCGACAGCACCGTGTCGAACATACGTCGTTGGCGTTCGTTGACCGCGGCCAGTCGACCGAGCTCGGCTTGCGCCCGCTTTCGGCCGGTCATATCGATGCCTTGAACCAGGATTCCCGTGACGGCGCCTTCCGTGTCGAATAGGGGCTGGTACACGAAATCGACCGAGTGCTCCTCCAAAGGCATTCCCGCCGCCGGGCGGAGCATCGCGGTGAAGTCGGCCCCGACGTGGGGGACGCCGCTTCGGAAAACTTCCTCGAGCAGGGCGGGGAAAGCTTGATCGGCGACCTCGGGCAGAGCCTCGATCACGGATTTGCCGAGGATGTCCCGGTGGCCGATCAACTCGTAGAACTGCTCGTTGGCGCGCTCGAAGATGTGCTCCGGCCCGCGCAAGACACACATGAACGAGGGGGCCAACCGGAAGATTTCGGAGAGTTGCAACTCGCTCATTCGGACGGCTTCTTCGGTTCGCTTCCGCTCGGTGATATCCACCGTCACCGCCACGCCGGCCACCGCCCGCCCTTCGGCATCGCGGATCGGCGCGGCGCAAGCCTCCATGAACCAGCGCCGGCCGTCGGCCAATTCGACCTCGAACTCCATCGCGTCGATCCGCCGGTTCTCGCTCACCGCCCGCTGGAGGGGCAGTTCGCGGTCGGTGACTTCGCGGCCGTCCCGGTAGAAGCGGAACTGGCGACCGGCGGCCGTTTCCTCGAGAGCGGACGCCGAGACGTTATCTTGCGGGCCGGTGCCGAACTGGGCCATGAGTACCTCGTTGCCCGTGATCGTCGTGCACGACGCATCTTCCGAGAAACTCACGCCGACGGGCAGGGCGTTCATCAGCGTCTGGAGCCGCTGGTTCGCCTCGAACAACTCGCCTTCCGAGCGAATCCGTTCGGTGATGTCCACGAAGGCGCCGCCGCTACCGCGCGTGCGCCCCCGCTCGTCGAAAAGCGGCGCCGCGTATTCCAAAAGGTGGACGCGGCGTCCGTCCGCATGGACGACCTCGTATTCCACGCCGTGGATTTCCGTCCCGTCGCGCGCCGCGACTTGCAACGGGAGATCCGCCGGATCGACCTCGCGGCCGCCGCGGAGCACTTTGAAATGCGTCGGCTTTTCCCCCGCCGCCGCCGTTAGGGACGCATTGCCTTCCACGCCGACCGCCAGCATCGCGGACATCGCCGGGTTGACCGTAATTCGCAGGCAGTCCCGATCCTCGGCGATTCCGATCCCCACGGGGAGAACCTTGAGCAGGGTCTCGGATTCGACCGCGCGCCGGGCCAAATCCCTCGATAGGAGGACGCGCTCGGTGATGTCGGTGAAGGTCAAGACGATCCCGGCATTGGCGCCGTCCGCAGTGCGATAGGGGAGTACACGTCGGAGATACCACGCGCCGTCGCGCATCTCG
>JANOSQ010000489.1:0-4829 GCA_031415915.1 Fimbriiglobus sp.
GGAAAGACCTTCTTCGCGAGCGGGGGACGTCAGTCCCCCGTGGCATCGACAGACCATCCATTTCATACCCACGGGGGGCTAACGCCACCCCGCTCGGGAAAACATGCGATTTGGCAAGTGCCAGAAAACTTTGTTGCACCCTGGGGTGCGGGGGTGCCTCTGGATTTTGGCACCCGCCGAAACTCGAATCGGTCGGGGTTTCCCGACAACTGTCCACTGATCGCTGATCGCTGTCAGCGATCAGTTATCGGCAATCAGCCAGAAAGACGGCCCGTTGCCAATATCTAATGGCACACCCCCGGCGAGTTGCTAGAGTGTCGCATTCGGGGACAGTCACGTGGGCCGGCCGATGATCGATGGAACGCTCGAGATTCCGCCGCGCTTCGTAGAAGAGCGGCGGTGGGGGACGGGAGAAAAGCGACTGCCGGTGAAGTGGGTTCCTTCCCGCAAGTTGAAACCGAGTCGAACCGCGCCGCAGGTACCCTTCGATTTTTCCACCCGCGTCCGAGGGCTGTGTCGGGATATCGCGAACCGCTGCCCGACGCTCGCTCACATCGATCCGAGCTTGCTGCTGGTCACCTTCACCGCGTCCCGCAATCGGACCCGCTTCGGGCTGCAAGCGCGGGTGACGCCGATGCGGGTCGAGAACGGCTCGGTCTTCACGCGCCGCCGCGGGATGCTCTACCGAGTGCAGAGGTATTTCGTCGACGGCGTCGAGATGCGCTACCTCGTGACGTTCTGCCTGCCGCGCTTCCAAGATCAACCGTTCGAGCAGAAGTTGATCACGATCTTCCACGAGCTGTACCACATCGCCCCGGCGTTCGACGGCGACCTCCGCCGACACGCGGGACGCTGCCAATACCACACCCACTCGAAAAGCGGTTACGACGAGCACATGGCCGAGTTGGTCCACGCGTACTTGGCCCACCACCCCGATCCCGCGCTCTTCCACTTCTTGCATTCGAGCTTCGCGCAGTTGTGGGCGGAGCACGGCGGCGTCTACGGGGTGAAAGTCCCGCAGCCGAAGTTGATCCCCGTGCCGCGGGCGGAGCGGGCCAAGTGATTCAGGGGCTGCAACAGGCCGCGCCGCGTTGATTCCAAGGCATCCGCGCCAAGACCATGCCCATACCGCAGGTGTCGGTGACCCCCGCGAACACCAAGCCCGCGCCGATGAAGGCGGGAAGGCCCGCGAACCACGGGTGGATGACCAGTGCCAGAATCGCCCCGGTTCCCGCGATCCCGCCGGCGACGATGCGCACCTGCCGTTCGAGCGACATGGTCTTGCGACCGCGCACCACGGGCAGGCCGGCTTGTTCCCAAGCGAGAGTTCCCCCTTCAACGTTAGTCGCGTTTAAGCCGGCCGCACGGAGTTTCTCGCAAGCTTTCTGCCCGCGACCACCCGATCGGCAGATCACGAATAAACTCGCGGATTTGTCGAACGCGGCCGGGTCGAGGCGATCGAGCGGAACGCTCTTCGCTTGAGGCGCATGCACTTCTTGGAACTCGGCGGGCGTCCGCACGTCCAGCAAGGTCACGGGGCCGGATTCGCAGCGCTCCGCGAGTTGCGTGACGGACATTGTCAACGGGGTGTCAGTGGCGGTCATGGCGAAACTCCTTGCGCGGCTTTCCACGTCTTGTACGATCCGGTGAGGTTCCAACATTTGAAGCCGTGCTGCATCAGGATCCGACAGGCGTTGTAAGATCGCTGCCCGCTGGCGCAGTGGGCGAGGATCTCGCGGTCTTTAGGCAGTTCCCCGAGTCGGGCACGGAGTTCGCCGAGAGGAATGCTCAGCGAACCGGAGATGATACCGCTCTCGCGCTCGGCCGCTTCGCGGACATCGACGATGACCGCGCCCGATTCGAGCAATTTCGGCACGTCGTACCACTGGGCGACGCGCACCAATCCCGCGAGCAGATTCTGCGCCGCCATGCCGGCGAGGTTGATCGGATCTTTCGCACTCCCGAACGGGGGCGCGTAGGCCAGTTCCAACTCGGCGAGGTCGTCGATGGTCAGCCCCGCATACAGTGCCGTGGCGAGCACGTCGATGCGCTTGTCGACGCCAACTTCCCCGACGACTTGGGCGCCGAGCAGTCGGCCGTTTTCCGGGGCGAACAGAATCTTCAACGCCAGCGACTTGGCACCCGGGTAGTAGCCCGCGTGCGAGTTCGGGTGCAGGTGGATCGCTTCGTAGACGATGCCGTGCTTTTTCAGCAGTGTTTCGTTGGCACCGGTGCAACCGGCGACGAGGTCGAAGACTCGCACGATGGCGGTGCCGAGGGTGCCTTGGTACTGCGAATTCAGCCCGCAGATGTTGTCGGCGACAATGCGCCCTTGCCGGTTCGCCGGGCCTGCGAGCGGGATCACGGCGGGGGCTAAGGTCGCGCCGTGCGTCACCTCGATGGCGTCCCCCACGGCCCAGATGTGCGGGTCGCTGGTTCGGAGTTGCGCATTGACGAGGATGCCACCGGAGACGCCGATGTCCAACCCCGCCGCTTTCGCCAGCGCCGTGTTCGGCTTCACGCCGACGCCGATAATGACGATGTCGGCGGGGATGCGTTCGCCCGATTGCAGAGTGGCTCCCGCGTCGTCGAACGAGGTCGCGGGGTTCTGCAACTTCACGGTGACGCCGTGCTTCTTCAACTTCGCGTGGACGTGCGACGCCATCTCCGGATCGAGCGGCGTGAGCACCTGCGGATTCCTCTCGATGATCGTCACGGCCAGCCCGCGCCGGTGGAGTTGCTCCGCCGCTTCGAGTCCGATGAACCCGCCGCCGAGGACGAGTGCCGTCTTGGCGTTCTTCGCTTGTATCCAAGCGAGGATCGCGTCGAGGTCGGGAATCGTTCGGAGCGTGAAGTGACCGGGCAAGCCGATGCCCGGCACGTCGGGCATCGCCGCGGTCGTGCCCGTCGCCAAGATCAATTCGTCGTAGTGTTCCGGCCCCGCCGCCGTGGTGACAGTCTTCTCCTTCGGCTGCACGCTCAGCACTTCGGTGTTCGCGCGGATGTCGAGGTTGAAGACCGTGTGCAACCGCTCGGGCGTCTGCACGATCAGCTTGGCCCGATCCGCGATCTCGCCGCCGATGTGGTACGGCAGCCCACAATTGGCGAACGAGACGAACGGCCCCCGTTCGAAGACGACGATCTCGGCGTGCTCGTCGAGCCGGCGCAACCGCGTCGCGGCGCTCATTCCCCCGGCGACGCCACCGACGATCAAGATGCGTTTGGGCATGTCTTTCCCGGGTTGGATTTGTTAGCCGGACGCGCCAGCGACGGCTGCGCACCGGGTGTCGGGGTCCGAAGTCCATCGAGCAGCCCGTTCGTAGCCGTCGCCGGCCCGTTTGGCTACTGACGGTAACGATAAGTGATATCATACCGATAGACCGATCCGGAAATCGCCCGAATGCCGGAACTCCCCGAAGTCGAAACCGTCGTCCGCGATCTCCGCCCGCTGATCGTCGGGCGGGCTTTCACCTCACTGCACGTCGGCGACTTACGCCTGCGGAAACCTTGGTCGAAGGATTGGGCCGGGAACATCGTGGGCCGGACGACCACGGCCATCCGGCGGCGCGGCAAATGGATCCTCGTCGATCTCGACTCGGGGGCGATCCTGCTCGTCCACCTCGGCATGACCGGCCAATTCACAGCCGTGCCCGCGGCTGAGGCCCGGCCCGATCACCTCCACTTCACATTCGCCCTCAGCGACGGGCAGGAACTGCGCTACCGCGATGTCCGGCGCTTCGGCAGCGTCCAGTGGATCGCCAGCGATGAATTGGCGCAATCCGCCTTCGGCGAAACCCTCGGCCCGGAGCCGGTGGACATCCCGGTGGTTCCATTCGCCGACGCGGTGCGCGGCTCCCGGCGCAACCTCAAAGCGATCCTGCTCGATCAGTCGATCCTCGCCGGGGTCGGGAACATCTACGCGGACGAGTCCTTGTTCCGCGCGCGGTTGCACCCCGAGACGCCGGGAAGCCAACTCACGAAGAAACAGTGCGACGCTTTGCGGGTGGCCATCGAAGACGTGATTGCGAAAGCGATCGCCGGACGCGGTTCGACGATCCGCGATTACATCGGCGGGTCGGGACTGCGCGGCGGTTTTCAAGATGAGTTCAACGTGTACGGCCGAACGGGGGAGACATGCAACGTGTGCGGAAGGGCGATCGAAAGGATCCGCGTTGCGGGGCGGTCTTCGCACTTCTGTCCGAAGTGCCAGAAACGCAGTCCGCGCCGGTGACGGCGCGGACTGCCGACGTTCACTACTTCGGCGGGGCCATGATGCCGGGGGCCGGCATCATGTGGTTGTGCTGCGGGAAGTACGGGTTGGCTTGGAAGCCGCCGCCGGTGCCCGGAGGGCCGTAGACCGGGGCGTTGTACATCGGGGCCGACGTTTGGAAGTGGGCGTTGTACGGGAAGTACAAGTACCACGGGGCCGCCTGGAAGGCCGGGAGCGGTTGCTTGTGGAAGAGCGATTTGAAGATCGGCTTCCGCGGGCCTTCGAACGGGTTGGGGGATTGGGCTTGGGCACTGCCGGCGAAAGCCAGCAGGGCCACCGCGGCGGCCGGGGCGAACAGGAACTTCTTCATCGTCGATCCTCGGGTCCAGTCCTTTAGAATGCGGGCGCCGCTCCCTGCGAGTGCGCACCGAGTACGGGGTGATTCTGCGCGCCGATTATCGGACGTGCGGGTCGGCGGCCCCATTTCCGCCGACCACTCCGGTTTGCCCGTCGCCACAACCGCGCCGACCGGTACGCCTCAGCGCTCCGTCACGCTCAGGCCGACGGTTTGAATCGGTTGATCCGGTTGAATCGCCGAGTGGCACGTCGAGCAGGTGTT
>JANOSQ010000490.1:0-11262 GCA_031415915.1 Fimbriiglobus sp.
GGCGACGACGAGTTGGCCGTTCTCGAATTGCGGGCCGCCGTCGAAAAGGGACCGGAACCAATCGACGGTTTCGCACATGCGGCCGAGGACGACCCCGGCCGAGAGGTGGGTGCCGATTTCGGGGAGCCGCACCGGGCAGATGGCGATCTGTTTGAGTTCCGCCGCCGCGGCGATCTTCCGGGCCGGGGTGATTCCCCCCAACCGCAGCGGATCGATCCGCACGGCCGAGATTCCGCCTTGATCGATGACGCGCAGGAACTCGGTGGGGCGGTCGAAGTACGCGCCGACGGACAGGCCGACGTCGAGGCGGTCGATCAAGCGATTCAGATTGCCCGAGTCGTCGGGACGGAGCGGATCGCCGAAGCCGTCGAGGCCGAATTCCTCGGTGCCGAGAGTGCCCATCCAAGCGGCGCTGGCGAAGTCGTACCGTCCGCAGGCGGAAACTTCGAACCACGCCCCGTCGGGGATGCCTTCGCGCAGGGTCCGCAGTCGCTCGGCATCCAATTCCGGGTCATCGGTACCGACTTCGATCTGCACGCCGGCGGCACCGAGATCGAGCGCGGCGAGGGTGTCCTTGATCGCTTGCTTGTTGCCCAGCACCGGTGTCGCGGTATCGCTGACGATGGCTTTCAACTTCGTGCGGTAGCCGCCGAGGAGTTGGTACACGGGCGTGTTGGCGACCTTGCCTTTGATATCCCATAGGGCGAAGTCGAAGGCCGCATAGGCCCGCGCCGCCAACCCGGCGAAGCCGATGCCTTCCAGCCGCGTGACCGTTTGCACGAAGAGCGATTCGACGAACGCGGGATCGCGGCCGACGACGGTCTCGGCGATGACGGTATCGAGGATCGAACGCACGGCGACCCCGCCGCCGAACGAGTAAGCGAAGCCGAGTCCGGTGTGGGCGGAATCGGTGAGTACGCGGACGACGACGACCTCGACGTGCGTCGCGGGGCGCGGATCCTGCGCCGTGGGCAACGCCACCGGCCGCGGTAGGGGAACGTTCAGCAGATCGGTTTCGAGCTTGAGAATCTTCATGAGTAAGAATTTTCACCGCAGAGAAAGAAGAGGACGCAGAGAGAAACAATTCATGATCCAAAGAATGCACACGATCGCATAGTTCTTCTCTCCGCGTTCTCCTCTTTCTCTGCGGTGAAAATTCTTGATCTTACTCACCCAAATAAGCGGCGCGGATGCGGGGGTCGTCGGCGACGACGCTGGCTTTATCGGTGAACGTCACCCGGCCGGTTTCGAGGACGTAAGCGCGGTGGACGATGCGCAGGGCCATGCGGGCGTTCTGTTCGACGAGCAACACCGACATCCCGTTCTTGTTGAGGTCGCGGATCACGTCGAAAATCTGCACGACGATCTGCGGGGCCAAGCCGAGCGATGGTTCGTCGAGCAAGAGCAACTTCGGCCGGGACATCAGGGCGCGTGCGATGGCGAGCATCTGCTGCTGGCCCCCGGAGAGCAAGCCACCGGCTTGGCCCTTGCGCTCCCGGAGAATCGGGAACATGGCGAACATCTTTTCGAGGTCGTCGGCGATCCCCGGTTTGTCGCTCCGGGTGAAGGCGCCCATCTCCAGATTTTCGAGCACCGTCAAGCGCGGGAAGATCTTGCGACCTTCCGGGGATTGGCCCATGCCCATCCGGACGATCTTGTGAGCGGGGACGCCGGCGAGGCTCTGGCCGTCGAATTCGATTTTGCCCGAGCGGGTCTTCACGATCCCCGCGATGGTCATCAGCGTCGTCGTTTTCCCGGCGCCGTTGGCGCCGATCATGGCGACGATTTCCCCAACTTCGACAGTCAACGAGAGATCGTGCAGAACATCGATGGGGCCGTATCCGGAGCGGAGTTTGTCGACCGTCAGCAAGGCGGGCATCAGGTCACCTCTTCTTTGCCGAGGTACGCCTCGATCACTTTCGGGTTGCGGCTGATTTCGGCGGGGGTACCCTCGGCGATCTTCACGCCGTAGTCGAGCACCGCGATGCGGTCCGAGATGCCCATGACGAGGTTCATGTGGTGTTCGATGAGCAGCACCGTCATCCCCCGGTCGCGGATCTTGCGGATGAGTTCCATCAACGCCGCCGTCTCGCTCGGGTTCATCCCCGCGGCCGGTTCGTCGAGCAGCAAGAGCGTCGGCCCGGTCGCGATCGCCCGGGCGATTTCCAACCGCCGCTGGTCGCCGTAGGGAAGGTTCTTGGCCAGCCGCCCCGAAGTGCCATTGAGGCCCACGAATCTCAGGAGTTCGATGGCTTTTGACTCGGCTTCCATTTCTCGTTTGCGCAATCCGGGCAGACGAAACGCCATGGCGAAGACGTTCCGGCTGAGCGTGCGGTCCATGCCGACGAGGATGTTCTCGAGCACGGTCATGTTTTGGAACAGCCGGATGTTTTGGAACGTCCGCGCGATCCCGGTCATGGCGATGCCGTCGGGCGTCCGCCGATTGCGGTTCCAGACGACGAACGCGGCGAGAGTGCCGAGCAGGAAACCGATGCCGGTGGCGAGTAGTATCCGGCGAGTGTGTCTCGCTTGCTGCCAAGCTGCGACCGGTAGCTTTTCGTATGCCTCTTTCGCTTCTTTTTCGCTTTCGTAGTCTCCAAGTTTCACTCCGCGGAGTTCGATAGTTCTACCTTTCAATTCCGGGAACACGGTCAACTGGTGATTCGCTTCTGCCCTTGCTTCTGCTTCGGTTCCCACACGGATGAATTCTTTTCCATCGAGCCACGTGATGACCCAGCCATCTGCAAAGGGAAGTTTTGAAAAGCCCGGCTTACCTTGGAGGTACCTAGACATACCCTCGGCGGCTTTACCGAACTCGAAAGGGGCACCCGGCTGCTCGAACGGTTTCCGAACCGTCGCCGTCCAAAGCAGTTCGACCTTCGTGGCTATCAAGCCGCACAAGAACGCGACGAGTACACCCACGGCCAAGCAACCGAGTATCACCTTCGGGGTGAGTTTCTTGATACCGTCGCGGTCGTTGAAGCTCACGCTGCCGGCGCTCGGGGCGTAGATTCCCGTGACGACGTTGAAGACGGTGGTTTTCCCGGCCCCATTGGGGCCGATGACGGAGTAAATTTGCCCGCGTTCGACCGTCAGCGACAGATCGGACACGGCCGTGATGCCGCCGAAGGTCATCGTGAGGTTGTCGATTTTGAGAGCGCTCATGCCCGGCCTCCCACAGGTTCGGCCACGGCTTCATCCGGGTGCAATTCGTGCTTCACGCGCATCGACGGGATGATCCCTTCGGGCCGGAATCGCATCATCAGGATGAGCGCCATGCCGAAAACGAAGAGCCGCCAGCCGGTGAACTGGAGGTAAATCTTGCCGCCGGATGCCGGGAAGTGCTGTTGAATTTGAGCATCGATGATCGGGCAGAGGATGTTGTCGAACCCCACCAACAGGAAGACGCCCAACAGGACACCGAGTCGGTTGCCGAGGCCGCCGAGAATCAGGCAGCAAATCATGAAGATACTGCGGTTGAAGTCGTAGGCGTTCGGGTCGGAAGTACTCGTCAACCGCGTGGCGTAGAGCACCCCGGCCAAGCCCGCGAGGCCGGAGCCGAGGGCGAACGCGGCGAGTTTCAGTTTCGCCGGGTTCAACCCCATGCAGTTGGCGGCGAGTTCGTCTTCGCGGATGGCGATCCACGATCGGCCCAATCGCGACGCCTCGATATTGCGGAGCAAGATCACCACGAGGATCAACACGCCGAGGGTCAGAAAGTAGAAAGGCCGGAAGTCGCCTGTCCAATCGAGCGGTAACCAAGTGGGCGTCGCGGGGGGTGGCACCGGGTTCAGACCTTGCGTGCCGGCGGTGATCGATCCCAAGTTCTTGATGGCCGACTTCACCACCTCGCCGAAACCGAGCGTCACGAGGGCGAGGTAATCCCCCCGCAATCGAAGCGTCGGTGCCCCGAGCAAAATGCCCAAGCCGGCGGCGAGCAGTGGGCCGACGATGAGCGCGACGTAGAAGGGCAGATCGAACGCATAGGCGGCAGTGGTCAGAATCCCGGCGGTGTACGCCCCGACGGCGAAGAAAGCGGCGATGCCCAAGTGCAGTAAGCCGGTGTAGCCGACGACGACGTTCAACCCGAGTGCCAAGATGGCGAAGATGAACACCGTCGGCAGTTGGTCGCCGAGCGAGCGCTGGGTGGCGTTGAAGAACAACGATTCAAAAATCGGCAGGAACGGGTAGGCGATCAGCATCAGGAAGATCGCGGGTTCCCAGCCGAGGCGGAAGGGTTTGCGGGCCATGTTACACCTTCTCCCGCACGCGCGTGCCGAGCAAGCCGGTGGGGCGGAAGATCAAAATCACGATGAGGATGCCGAAGACCAAGGCGTTCGTCCACATCTCGCCGACGTACGGACTGCCGAAGGAACGGACGAGGCCGATGACGAGGCCCCCGAGCACGGCGCCGGGGATGCGACCGATGCCGCCGAGCACCGCGGCGGTGAAGGCGAACAGGCCGTTTTGGAAGCCCATCGTGTAACTGATGGTGTTGACCGTCACGGCGTAAATCAAGCTCGCGGCGCCGGCGAGTGCTCCCCCGATGAGGAACGTCGCGGCGATCACGGCGTTCGTGTCGATGCCCATCAACTGGGCGGCCGTTGGGTTTTGCGCCGTTGCGCGCATCGCTTTTCCGAGCCGCGTGATTTTGACGAACACCGTCAGCGCCAGCATCAACGGGATCGTCACGGCGACAATCAGCACATCTTTGTAAGTGATGCGGATGTCGGAATCTTTGCCGAGGAGGTTGTCGTTCGAGATCAAGTCGGGGAAGTTCACATCTTGCGGGCCACCCCAAAAAAGGCCGGCGTTCATGAAAATGAAACTGACGCCGATGGCGCTCACCAACGGGGCGAGTTTCGGCGCTTTGCGGAGTGGGCGGTAGACCGCGTAATCGACCCCGCAATTCAAGAGCGCGCAGAAAACTACGCTCACAATCAGACCCAAACCGAGGGCCAACACGATGGCCATCGTCGAAGGATCTTTCGCGGGGAGGATCAGTTCGACGACGGTCAGCAGCAAGAAGCAGCCGAGCATGAACAAGTCGCCGTGGGCGAAGTTGATCAGCTCGACGATCCCGTACACCATCGTGTAGCCGAGGGCGATCAGCGCGATGAGCGCGCCGAAAGTCAGGCCGTTGATGAGGTACTGGGCGAGGCTATCCCAAAGGGCAGGCTCGGCGGCCAAGAGCATGGGGGGTGTCCGTCCGGTCGGTGTGAGGCGGTGCTACTTTTTGAGAGGTTTTACGAACTCGAACTCGGCTTTGCGTTCCCCTTTATCGTTGGTCTTCACGCTGACGACGTTGCCGCTCATGGTCTGGTTGGTGGTATCGCCTTGGGCGTCGAAGGAAAAGTAGCCCGTAGCACCTCGGTACGAAAACGAGTCGCCCTTCTCGTTCTTGTACTTTTTGTGATTCGCCAATGCCGCTAAGCGAATCGCATTGCGGTCTTTCTTTTTCGCTTCTCGAATCGCCGCCAAAACCACGAGCCCACAGTCGTAACCGTACGCGGCGTAGGCTTCGCCGGGTTCTTTACCGTAGGCTTCAGCATAATTTTTGACGAACGCCGCCCCCAGCCCTTCTTGCTTCTTGAGGGCATCGATCGGCAGTCCGCCGAAAGTCGCGTAGAACTTGGCTTTTTCAAACGTCTCCGGTGAGGCGGAATCGGCCATGGCTTGTTCGAAGCAGCCGTCCGGCCCCATCATCGGGCAGACCATGCCGACTTTGACCATGTCTTTGAAGAGCTGCCCCGCCTTCGATTGCGTGGTGCCGCCGAAGTAGATGAGGTCGGGCGACAGGCCTTTGATCGTGGTCATCAGCGACGAGAATTCTTGGGACTTGTCGTCGATGCTCTGGTGCCCCAGCACTTCGATGCCGTATTTCTTGGAGAGCTTCTCGACGTTGCTCGCGATGCCTTGGCCGTAAGTTTGGGTGTCGTCAACGATGTAGATTTTCTTGCAGCCCAAGTCTTTGATCCAGATCACGCTGAGTTCGCTTTGCAAATCGTCCGTCGGCACAACTCGGGTGTAGTTCACTTCGCCGGTCGGACGGTAACAGGCCGGTTCGTGGCGTTCGCCGGTTTCCGGCTTCGTGAGGCGCTCGGCCGTATTCGCCGGGGAGATCATCAGCATGTGGGCCCGGTTCAAAATCGGCATCGAGACTTTCGCCGCACCGGAGTTGTACGTGCCGATGTAAGCCATCACATCGGGATCCATGCGCGCTTGGTTCGCGTTGGCGATTTCCTGCTCGATGGTCCACTGCCCCGCCGCGGCGGTCGCGTCGTCGAGGTCGAAGTATTTGATCTTGTACTTGGTGGTCTTTTGGGTGTCGGGATCGGTGAGTTCGATTTCTTCGTTGGCTTCTTTGAAAGCCAGTTTGATCCCGTTGACGATCGTGTCGGTTTGGCCGCGGGCGCTCCCGGAGCGGGGCAGGCTGGAGACGATTTTGATGACGTTCGGGTCGCCGGTCGATTCGCGCCGACCGGCCGCGAGGCCGATGACGAGGAAGAGCGCGAAGGCCAGCAGCGGGATCGAGAATCGGATCGGCATCGGTGAGCATACCCGGGCCAGCGTTCTGCGGCATGGTACGACGACGATGGAAATCAGTCAACGACCGAGTGTCGAGAAGTCCGAATTCAAAGGAAACGGGTCCGGCACATTCTTCTGGCGCTGCTGGGACGCCGTGACCAATTCGGGAGCTCCACGTTCCGGAAAGTGAAGCGCCCTTCATTCCGGCGGCGGGTGTCGCGGACTCAACCCGCCCTCCAGTGACAACGATAGTCCAACAACCTCCAGGAATCGGTGCCATCTCGGCCCGTGGGCACGATCACGACGAATCTTGGAGTCGTTCCACGACACGATTTCACCGCGGGACGATTTGCGCTTCGAACGTGATTTCGTAGGGCTTCAATTCGGGCAGGGCCACGACGAGCGCGGCCGCGTCGCGGGCCGCATTCTCGCTGGCGGCGACGAACGTGACCACGAACTTCTGCGGGGTGATCGCGCGCACATCGGTTCGCGCCACCCGGCCGACGCACGCATTCCGGATGAGCATCTCCAGCGATTGCGGCTCGCGGGCATCGAGTTGACCGCGGATCACCGAGATCGTCGGCGTCGCCGGTTTCGGCGCCGCGGAAGGCCCCCACGCCGGGTCGGTCGAAACGGGCTGGGTCGCTTGCGGAATCGGGTCGGGTTCCTTCGGCAGCGGGATGCCGCGACCGCTCGCCGTCTGCCAGTTCAACTCCGTGGTCGGCAAGGCGATCGGCTCGGAAGGCAGTGCGCGGCTATCGGTGGACGAGGCGATCGCGGTCGGAATCCCGCTCGGCAAACTCGGGGACTCGGGCATCCCGGAACCGACGGGTGTGCGGGCGACGACGCGCGGCTCGGATGCGGGTGGCCCGGAGATGAAGCGCGGGGCTGGCTTCGTCTCCGCCGGCTTCGCGGGCACGCCGACGTTGAACGCCGGCTGGCCCGCGTTCTTCGCCGAGTACACCGGCGGTTCGATGGCCGGGGCGTCGAGGGGGTGCGTGCGCGTGTCCGGGAAGGCGCCGGGGGTCGCGCCCGTTTGCGAGTACCAGTTGGCCGAACCCTGCGGATAGATCCCGCCGGGCGAATGCGGATTCGCCCCCGGCGTGGTGCCGCCCCAACCGTACCAGCGGTAGGCCGGCGGGCTGGCGTAGATGCTCTGCAACGGTTGCTGCGGCGGTAGCATCGGGGCGGCGCCGCTGCCGAGGAGCGGCTTGGTCGGCCCCATCACCGGGCGGGAATCGGGCGCGGCCGGTTTCCCGATCACGGTCTCCTTCACCGCATTCAACTTGTTGCCAACCCATGAGGGCTTCGCATTCGCCGAGTAGTTGGGCGCGGGAACGGACGCCACGTAGGGGCCGGTGAAGCTCGGGAGAATCGAATCGGGCGTGGCGCCGCGCACCACGACGGGCGCGAGCGACGGGCGCGCCGGCGCCAGCGTGGCGGCGGGTTCGCGCGGTTGGGCCTGCGCGGATTCGGCGCCGACGGCGAACGTCGCGCACGCGCCCACGGCGAAGCGGGGCAACCAGCGGAGGAGGGCGATGTCTCGGTTCACGGGTCCGATTCCTTCGGAGGTCGGTGGTTCTATTTCTTCTTCACGGTGCCGGTGCTCGGCGGCGCGAAGAAGCCGGGGCGGTTGGCCGCCGCACCGGGGATGCCCGTCCGGCTGATGCCGAACGTGTTGCCGTAAGTCACGGGGTGGCCCGAAGGCGGCAGGATCACTTCTTTCCCGGCGTCGGGTAACGCGAGCGGTTCCGACGTCGGGATGCCCGCTTGCGGCAGGTAGCCCGTCCGCATTTGCGAGCTGCCGAGGTTGCCCCCGCCGCTGCCGAATTGATTCGTCAAAGGCTGCCCGCCGCTTTGTAGCCCCGGCCGGACGCCGTAGTAGTAGTCGATCCCCGGATTGCCTTGGCCGCGCAGTAGGTTCAAGTACGGGCTGAGCGGTTGGTTCCGCCGGCCGTAGATGTTCGGCTGGTACTGCCCCGGCGCCGGCGTGAAGCCGGGTTGGCCGGGGAACTGCGCCGCGGCGGGCCAAGCCACGACCGCGGTCAAGATCAGCGTGAAGAAGTATCGCTTCATGGTGGGTGTTCCTCGGTTGGATTAGCGACCGCCGCCGAAACCGCCGATGCGCCCGTTGATCTGGTTCACCGTGCTCGCCCCGAGCAGCGTCACGCCGAAGAGGCGTTCCACCGGCGAGATGATCCGGGCCAGGGTGCGGTCGATAGTCACGAGTCGTTGGGCCTTCAAGTATACCCGATCGCCGGGGAAAATCTGGTAGTTCGTGGTGGTGATGCCGTGCTGCGTGATGCCGACGTAATCCACGGGCAGAATTTGTTGCGGCTGATTCGGGAAGGGCGTCCGCCGGGCGACCCAGACGTTTCGCTTGGAGGATTCTTCGGCCAAGCCGCCGATGTTGGCGATGGCGTCCAAAACGCGTTCATTTCCCGTGATCGGCCAGCGGGTGACCCGCTCGCCGGCTCCGCCGCCGTCGACGATGACGAAGTAGCTTTTGCTGTTGTACTGCGTCACATCCACGACCACGAGCAGCGCGTCGAGCTTGACGCCCTTCTCATCGGGGTAAATCTGCGCGGCCAAGGATGCCCGGATCGCGATGGCCGCTTGTTTCAACGTCAACCCCGCGACGGGCACGGAACCGTAGACACCGAGGAAGACGCTGCCGTCGGGCCGGACGGGGTATTCGCTGTACACGGGCTGGATCGGCAAGCTGCGAACGGTCTGGGCGAAGGGGCGTTTATCTTCGGCGCCCGCGGCGGGGGCATCGCCTTCCTTGTCGCGCAGCACGGCGTTGATGAGCAGCACATCCGGCGGTTCGATCACGTATTCGGGCAGGCTGATCATAGCCAGTTCGGTCGGAACCGAACCCGGCGCGGGCATCCCGATGTCTTGCATTTCCGGCGTGCCGTGCTTGGCGCGGATCGGCGCGTTGGCGCAGCCGGCGTTGAAGATGGCCAAGCCGGTGAACGCCCAAAGCCCGGCGGTGCGGATGGCTCGTTGCGTTCGCGTCATGATCCTGCCTCCGAACCCGGAATTCCGCCCGCGCCGGGAAAGACCCAGCCGACGTGCGAACCCCCGCGTAGCGGAGTTATCGACCGATGCGGAAAGCCCACTGCAACTTTCTTAACCGATCCGACCCATTCCCCCGGAATCTTTGCAACCGGGGGGCGGAGAATTGGGGGGATTCTCGGGAGATGGGTTCAAGTATTAGATTTGGCGAGCCGGGTGACGTGAGTCCCCGGAGTCTTGAAAGTTCAAAGACTCCGGGGGCTCACGCCACCCGGCTCGCAAAATCGCCTACTTCGCATCCGGCGCCGCGGCCAGCCGAAGCAAGTCGCCGGTGAATTGCAATCCCACGCGGTGGGTCGCCCCGCTGGTCACGGTCTTCAGTAGCACCGCGTTCCACCCGGCGGTGAGTTCGACGGCGAACTTCTCCTCTTGGAGGAACGGCGCCAGTTTCGGCACGGAGCGCTCGAAGGCCAGCGCTCCGCCGAGCCAGACCCGCGTCGGCCCGTCGGTGAGCAGCGTCACCGT
The DNA here is from genome assembly GCA_031415915.1 of Fimbriiglobus sp. Classification (GTDB taxonomy): domain Bacteria; phylum Planctomycetota; class Planctomycetia; order Gemmatales; family Gemmataceae; genus JALHQU01. Next base: position 10,075 of record JANOSQ010000490.1, read on the forward strand.
CGAACTCTGCTTCTTGGGCGAGTAGACGTAGGACAGCGTGTAGACGGCGACCGGATCCATCGGCAGGAACGGCTTGAGCGCGAGGAGACCACCCGCGTCGGCGGAGGCGGGCATCCACTTCAATCCGTTGCCGAGTTTCGCGCCCAGATCCGGCGCTTTCTCGATGGGGCTGGACGCTTTCAAATCCCCCGGCACCCCGACGAGCACGTTGTAGTCGAGCACGTTCCCCCGCAGCGACTCTTGCTCTTTCTTGCTCTTCAAGAACGCCAGCAGGTCGATGAACTGGTCGTAGCTCAATTGTGAGATGACGTTGTCCGGCATGAGCGAGATTTTCGAAGCGGTCACTTCGTCGAGATCTTTCTTGTCGATGCGGGCATCGCGGCCGTTGGCCTCGCGGATGATCAGTTCCTTGTTCGTCTCGGACAGTTTCAACCCGGTGTGCGACTGGCCTTCGAGCGTCACGGCCTTGTATGATGTGAAGCCCTCTTTGATCTCCTTGCTCGGTTCGACCATCGCTTCGATGATCTTTTCGAGCGTCATCGTTTCCCAGAGTCGGGTGAGGTCGGGGCCGACGCTGCCGCCGGTGCCTTCCAAACGGTGGCAAGACGCGCACGCCAACACCGCCGTGTTGAGGTAGATCGCTTTGCCGCGCTTGGCGTCCCCTTGGGTTTGCACTTGTTTGTGGATCGCGTCCATCTGGGCGGGTTGATTCGAGAGCGTCAATCCGCCTTTCATCACTTCGCCGTTCAACTTGGCGATGACCGCGTTGTTCGGGTACTTCCGCAGCACCTCGGACACGCGCGGGAAGAGATCCTTGGGCAACTTCTTGGCGAGGTAGCGGTCGCCGATGAGCTTGGCCCCGGCTTCGGAGGTGCCGAGGGCGAGCACCGCTTCGGTGATGAGCGTCGGGTCGGGTTGATCGAGGAATTTCTCCGCGAGCTTCCGCGCGGCCGCGGCATCGAGCGCCGTCAGCGCCCGCAGGGCTTCGGCTTTCAGCGCCGCCGATTCGGACGCGGTCATCAGAATCTGCGTGATGGTCGGAATCGAATCCTTATCGCCGATGGCCCGCACCGCTTTGACAATCGCTTGGCGCTCGGCCACCGCGCGCTTGTCGTCGAGCGCGGCCTTCCGCAATTTCGCCGAGGCCGCGGCGAGCTTGCCCTGTTCGATGGCCTGAATCGCCGCGAG
>JANOSQ010000491.1:0-1521 GCA_031415915.1 Fimbriiglobus sp.
GTGCGAGTTCTTCTTTCCACCGTTTCAAATCGGCCTCGGCCATGTTGAGCAACGGCGCGACCTTGCCGGCGAGTTCGATCAAGCCGTCGTAGTTTTTTCGCAGCGCGTCCACCGCGGGCGGGTTGCCCAACTCCGCGTTGCGGGCCAAGCCGAACGCCGTGATTTCGTCGCGCACCTTCTCCAGTTCCGGCGCCACCAATACGAACTGATTCAAGTACGAGTCGTCGAGTTCGATCGGCAATCGCGGGGGTAGGCCCAACTGCAACTTGAAGCTGTCCAACCCTTCTTGAAGGCTGGTCTGCGCGGTCACCACTTGGAGCCGGGCCGCGAGCAACCCTTGGAAGATCGCATCGACTTCGACCGCGCTCTTCTTGTTCCCCTTCTGCAATTCCAGCCCGAGTTGGTAGTTGTCCTCTTGGCTCTTCAAGTTGGCCTGGGCGTTTCGGACGCTCTGTTGCAACAATAGCAAGCTGAGGTAGCCGCCGGAATCGATGGCCGTGGCGACCCAGAATTGCTTGCGGAAGCGGGCGAACGAGCGCACCGCGTAGAGCGTGTCCCGCTCGGCTTGGGTCAACCCTTCGAGTCGCACCTTCCGGCCGAAGTTCCGCAGCAGCGGCTGGATCAGCGACGCGGTGAAACTCCCCGTCGCAACCGACGTGTTGCCGGAGAACTCGAGCACGAAGCTGTTGGCGAAGTCGACCAACAATTGCCCGCCCGCCGCGAGGTTGCGATTGAAGCCGAGGCCGTTGGCGGTAGCGGAGGTTTCGGTCGTCAGCGGTTGCCCGCCGAACCCCAGCTTGGTGAAGGTGCTGCCGGTGCGGCCGAACCAGCGCGCGTCGAACTCGAAGCGGTTCAGCGTCAGCCCGAGTGCCTGGAGGTAGACGTTCTCCAAACTCGTCTGGAACTCCCGGCTGTTATCGAGCGCGATGGCAACCGCTTTGTCTTGGGTCAGTTTGAAAGTGCCGTCGGGTTCCAAGCCGAGCGTCTGTTCCCAACCGGGTTGTTCCACATCGGCGACGCCGCCGTCTTTCTCCCAGCGGCGCGAGCTCCGGAAGCGATACGGCCGTTGCATGAACAGCTCCGCCGCGGCGTCGTCGGGCGGCTTCGGCGGTCGATCCGGATTGTGCGGGTCGGCGAGTCGGGAATCCGGCGCGGGCGTGATGTCGATGCGGCCGATGGCGTTCGCCGGCTCGACGATATGCTCGCCGACGATGGGGTAGGTCTCCCGATCCGCCGCTTTGCGGTAGTGCGAACGCGAACAGGACGCCAAGAACAACGTCCCGGCGAGGAGCCAGCGGCTTCGCACGTATTTCTCCGAGTTTCCACCACGACGCTTTGCGCGGCCCATACTCGGAACGAGTCGTGAGCGTCAAGGCCGGAAAATGGTTGGCGCACCCAAAGGGTTGAAACCACTTGGCATTGCCGCATTTCACGCCGTCTGACCACAATTCGATTCGTTCCATGTCGGAAGGATGCCGTCATGCCTCGCGTCGTCACGCTGTCCGCCGTCGTGCCGCTGTT
>JANOSQ010000492.1:0-1832 GCA_031415915.1 Fimbriiglobus sp.
ACCGTTCACTGGGTTTTGCCGCTGTTTTTCAGGCGATTTCGAGTTCCGAACATACATATTTGAGACAAATTCGACTCAAATATGTGAAATTGAGCGATAAAGTCCCTGAATTTTAGGCGTTTACCCGGTGAACGGTTACAAGTATTCGTTCCTCCGAATCACCTACAACGGCCGCGCGGAAGGTGGGGAGAAGAGCCTTGGCCGGGAAGTCGGGTATAGCTCGGTAAGCACGGCGCAGGCGGGCGACATTGTGGTGAGCAACATCAGCGCGGTCTACCGCGCCATTTGCGTCATTCCGCCAGAGGCCGAAGGTTGGCTGATTTCAAAAGAGTTCACGATCCTCCGCCCGAAACTCAATGCGAAAATCGATGCCCATTACGTTTGGGCGGTTCTTCGTTCCGCCGCCGTCATCGCCGAATGGCTCTCGGGTGCGACCGGAGTAGGACGGCACCGGGTCGATTGGGCTTTGCTCCAAAAGCAGCGCATTCCGATACTCCCCATTTCGGAACAGAAAACCATCGGTGAGAAGTACCGGAAGGCGCTGACTCTGGAGCAGCAAATCAAAAAGCTCCAGCGGGAAGCACAGACAGAACTGGCACCGCTGGAGCTAGAGGGCGAAGTCGCCCGCGACAGGCTGGCCCGCGCCAAACCGCCGAAGTAGCTATTATCGTTTCAGGCCGTTGCTTTCCGTTGCAAAGCGTATTTACGTATCAAAGCCGGACACACCCTGGGAAACTTGCCGCCGCAGGGGAGCTTCATTGCCGCCACCGACATGGTACAATTTCCCCATAGACACCCTTCGTGGAGCTACCATGCGAACCCTACTGACCCTCGCCGTGCTGGGCGTGTTCGGCGCCGCGGCGACCGGTGCCCCGATCCCCAAAGAAGCCAAGAAAACGCTACCCGAGAAATTGATGGGCGAGTGGCGCCTGGTGAAAACCGATGCGGGCGTGAAACCGGCTTACGAGTTCAGCATCCACTTCAAGAAGGACGGCGCGCTCGAATTCCACCGGCAGTACCCCGACCGCGAAGCGATCATCTCGAAGGGGAAATACAAAGCCGAAGACAAAGCCGAGAAGTACCCGGACGGTTCCATCGACTGGACCATCGGCGAAGGCGATAACGCCCGCGGGGAGATCTCCAAGATCATCAAGCTCAACGACGACGAACTCGTGTTCGAAGACCCCGAAGGGTTGAAGGAATCGTTCGTCCGCGTGAAAGTGGTGAAGAAGACCGACAAGTGAAGATCCTCCACACCGCGGATTGGCACCTCAACGACCGGCTCGGGCGGATCGATCGCACGGAGGATCTCCGCCGGGCGGTCGAGCGCGTCGCGGCCATTTGCAAAGAAGAAGCCGTCGATGTGCTCCTCGTCGCCGGGGATCTCTTCAGCGAACTCGCGCGGGCCGATGCCCTCCGCGAGACCATCCGCCACTGGCTCGACGTCTTCGCCGAGTTCCTCGGCCGCGGCGGCACCGTGCTCACCCTGACGGGCAACCACGACAACGAAAACTTCTGCCAAACCCTCCGGCACGCCATGGGGCTGGCCGCGCCGAGCATCGGCGACAACGGCGAACTCGTTCCCCCCGGCCGGCTCTACCTCGCCGCCGAACCGACGTTTCTGCGGTTGCGCGACCCGAGCGATGAGTTCGAAGTCCAGTTCATTCTGATGCCTTACCCGACGCCGACGCGCTACCTCGTCGGCGCGGCCGGGCAGAAATACGCCGACCCGGACGACAAGAATCGATTGCTCGTGCGGGCGTTCGAGGAGACGATCCAAGAATTGCGGAAGCACCCGTCGTATCGGAGTGGGGTGCCGAGCGTCCTCGCGG
>JANOSQ010000493.1:0-8141 GCA_031415915.1 Fimbriiglobus sp.
TGATTGAATGCCTTCCCCTTCCCTCGCCGATTGGCTCGACCGCGAAGATTCTTGGTTGGATCCCGGCGCCAAGCGGAACCGCGATTCCCGCGGGCGCCGGCACCCCCAGCCGACGCACGAATACCGCAGCCCCGTCCAGCGAGACCGCGAGCGCATCGTCTACAGTTCCAGCTTCCGCCGGATGACCGGGAAGACCCAAGTCCTCGTCGCGTCGGTCAACGACCACCACCGCACGCGGCTCACGCACACCTTGGAAGTCGCGCAGATCGCCCGCACCGTCGCTCGGCGCTTACGGTTGAACGAAGACCTCGCCGAAGCGATTGCGCTGGCCCACGATATCGGCCATCCGCCTTTCGGCCACGCCGGGGAAGACGCGCTGAACGAGTGCCTCAAACCGTTCGGCGGCTTCAACCACAACCTCTACGGGCTGCGGCGCGTCGATGAACTCGAAGAGCGCTACCCCGAGTTCCCCGGGTTGAACCTCACCTTTGAACTCCGCGAAGCCTTCGTGCGCCACAGCGGGATTCTCGACGGCCCCGAGGGGGACGAGTTCCGCGACATCGGCGGGCCGCCGCTCGAAGCCCAAGTGGTCGATGTCGTCGATAGCATCGCCTACGACACCCACGACATCGACGACGCCCTCGGCCTCGGCTTCGTCACCTTCGACGAACTCCACGAGATCGACTTTTGGAAGCGCGCCGCCGAGTCCGTGCGGCGCGTCCACCCCGGTTTGCAGGGGCCGGCGCTCCGCGGGGCCGTGCTCCGCGAATTACTCGCTTGGCAAGTGACCGACCTGCTGAACGAGACCGCCCGGCGAATCGGTGCGAGCCGGATTCTATCGGCCGACGACGTGCGCCGGTCGGGAGTGTCCTTGGTCGGCTTCGGCGCCGAAACGCTGGCGTGGAAGCAGGGTCTCGAACGCTTCTTGCGCGAGCGCGTCTACCGGCACCACCGCGTGCTGCAAATGACCGCCAGCGGCAAACGGATATTGCAGGCACTCTTCGCAGAGTACACGCGCTCGCCGGAATTGCTGCCCGAGAAGCACCTGCGCCGCTGGGTCGGGGCGGAGGGGATCGCCGGCTCGCGGCCGCGCTTGCCGGGGCGTTCCTTGGTCGAAGCGCTGCCGCGGGTTGTGGGCGATTACCTCGCCGGAATGACCGACCGCTTCGCCCAGCGCGAGTACCGCCGGCTGTTCCAGCCGACGATGGATTTGTAGTGCGGGTGTTCCGCCGTTCGGCCATTCTCTAAAACAAGGCGCGACCGTCCTCTCCGAGATCGAGGTTCGCCATGTTGCTCTGGTTACTGCGCGGTTGTTTCGCCGCCTTGATGCTCGGCGTGGCCCTCTTCGCATTCGAGTTCATCTACTCCGATCTGCGGTCGCTGCCCGGGGGGCTCACGGCGGCGCTCGCCGTGCTCGCGGTCGGCGCCGCGGTCATCTACACCGACCTGCGCGAGACCGACAAGCACATCGCCACCATTTCCTCCATCTACTTCGGCCTCCTCTTCGGCTTGCTGCTCGGCTGGCTTTTCGGCATGGGCATCGAAGCGATCCTGAAATCGTTCTCCAAACCCCTGGGTCTGTCCGAGGATCAATTGCAAACCTTGACGGTTTTGGCGCGGGCGCTGATTACGCTGATCACGAGTTATATTTCGGTATCGATCCTCGTGCAGACGCGGGACGATTTCCGGTTCATCATCCCCTACGTGGAATTCAACAAACAGGTGAAGGGCGGGCGGCCGTTGGTGTTGGATACGAGCGTCATCATCGACGGCCGCATCGCCGACCTCTGCGACACCCGGTTGGTCGATACCAAGATCATCGTCCCCCGCTTCGTATTGCAGGAATTGCAGGGGATCGCGGACAGTTCGGACAAGCTGAAGCGCAACCGCGGCCGGCGCGGGTTGGACATTTTGAAGAAGCTCCAGACGAACCAGAAGATCGACTTGCTGATGCACGACGGCAACGCCGGGGAATCGAAACCGGGCGAGAAATTGCGCGTCGACGAGCGATTGGTGCTGTTCACCAAAGCGGTGGGCGGTCGGGTCGTTACGAACGATTTCAATTTGAACAAGATTGCGCAATTGCAGGGCGTGGATGTCATCAATTTGAACGAAGTCGCCAATTCGTTGAAGACGGTCGCACTTCCGGGGGAATACTTGACGTTGAAGGTGGTGAAAGTCGGCGACCAACTCGGGCAGGGCGTCGGTTACCTCGAAGACGGCACGATGGTCGTGATCGAACAGGGGCGCAACCTCGTCGGCCAAGACACTTCGATCGTCGTCACGAGCGTGCTGCAAACCCCCGCCGGGCGCATGATCTTCGGCCGGCCGGAACAGCGGCTGTCCGGGTCGTATGTGCCGGTGGGCCAAAGCGGACTGCACACACCGATGACGGCCCCGCCCCCCGGCGGCAGCAAGGACACTCCGCCCGACCAGCCGAAGCTTTGAGCGACCCGCGCGGATCGCTCGCCTCAACAGGAGCGAACCCATGCGGAATCGAATCGTCACCCTCGCCGGGCTGGTATTGTGCTCGATGGTCGCCGTCGCCGCCGATCCGGTGAAGGTCGCGCCCAAGTCGAGCGGCCCCGGCGACTCCGAAGCCGTCGAGCGCGTGCTGGCGGCGCGGAAAGAGTACCAAGCGTCGCTCGTCGCGCTGTACCAAACCTACGAGAAGACCGGCGACCGCGGTCGCATGAAGTGGGCCGAGGACGAACTCAAAGCCTTCCACGTCATGATGAAGCCATCGTACCGGCTCGACATCAACGACGTGCCCCCGGCGACGCTCGAAGCGAAGACGAACATCAAAGAGGCCAACCTGCTCTACGTCGAAGCGATGAAGTACAAGGACAAAGGCAGCGGCAGCGACTATACGCTCAACCAGCGCCGCGCTGAAATTCTCCTCCAAGAAATCCTGCAGAAGTACCCCACGAGCGACAAAATCGCCGACGTCGGCTACCAGCTCGGCGACCTGTACGAGAGCCGGGCGTTCAAACAATACGACCGCGCCGCGGCGTACTTCGAGCGCTCTTACCAATGGCGCAAGGGAACCCGTACCGACGCCATCATGCGGGCCGCGTACATTTACGACCGCTTGTTGGGGGAGCGCGGCAAAGCGATCGAGTTGTACCGCGAAGAGATCGCCAACGACACCGAACCGGCGCGGATGAAAGAAGCCGAGAAGCGTTTGGCCGAATTGACGAGCCGCGGGAAGTGAGTGCGATGAGCGGCCCGGCGCCGAAAGAATTCGACGCCGGGTTCACCAAAGTCAATTGTAGTTGGTTCGGGTTCGTGCGGACCGGTGTCGCGAACAAGCGGAAGGTCGGTCCCGCACCGAGGTACCCGCCCCCGGCGGCCGCGGCCATCGAGAGTATTGTCCCCACGAAGGCCCACCAAGTCACTTTTCTCCCGGCTTCGGCGGTATCGCGCTTGGCCTGTTCCACCTTGTCCTTGTTCGCGGCCCCAGCTGATCCGACTACGAACCCCGACGAAATCTTCGGCTTCGGCGGGCGAACTCGCCACCACGGGAAGGGTAGTACCGACCATCTGTTCTGGAGAGTGGCAGACTGTGCCGCCGTCAAAAGCTGTGAAACCGGTGCTCTCATTGCATTCGCTATGCCGTTGCTCAGCGAATTCTCCGAACCCACTACTCCGTCACCGGTCACACTCGGCTGGCTTCTACAACTTCCAGCATCCGCCGCAACACCTCGGCTTCGCTCAGGACCGACGTGTCGAACCGGATCGCGTCTTCCGCCGCTTTCAGCGGGTCGAGCGTGCGGTTCTCGTCTTGGGCGTCCCGTTCGCGGATCTGCTTCAGCACCGTCTGGTAGTCGGCGCCGCTGAGTTGGTTCATCCGGCGGGCGGCGCGGACTTCGGGGCTGGCGTAGAAGAAGAACTTCACCGGGGCGTCGGGGAACACGGCCGTGCCCTGATCGCGCCCTTCGCAGATGATGTTCTCTCCCTCGGCGAGGCGGCGCTGTTCCGCCTTCAACTTCTCGCGCACTTCTTCGAAGGTGCCCACCAAGCTCGCGCCCGCTCCGGCGCCTTCGCAGGTGATGCGCTCGGTGAAATCGACGCCGCCGAGGAGGACTTTGTCCGGAGGCATGTCGAAGTGAAAGGTGTTCAGCAAATCCCGGATGCCGACGCGATCGCGCGGGTTCGCGTTCAAATCGAAGCCGCGCTCCCGCAGGGCGATACTTGCGGCGCGGTACATCCAGCCCGTGTTGAGCAGGCGGAAGCCGAGGGCGTTCGCCAAGCCGACCGCGGCCGACGATTTCCCCGACGCCGCGTATCCGTCGATGGTGATGACCATGGGGGTTAGGGTATTGAATCGACGGAACCCTAACCCCGCTTCACGTGCGTCTCCAGGTCGAACTCGCGGACGAGTTCGTCGAAGCGCGGTGAGAAGTCCGCGAAGGCCGCGGCGTTCGTCACGATGGTCACTTCCACCGCGTCCGGGTCGCCCTCCAAGTCGGGCAGGTCGCCGAGTGGTTCCAACTGCAATTGCCGCAGGGTCGCCTCGTCGAAGCCGGTCGTGGTGAGGTCGTCGAGGTCCAATTCCGCCAGCAACTCCGCGAGCTTTTCGCGGTCGTACCGGCCTTGGGCCTCTTGGTTGTTCAGCACCACGTTCAGCGCCTTCTCGCGCGCCGGGGTCAACCGCACCACCGACACCGGCACCTCGGCGATGCCCAAGTCGTTGAGAATCCGCAGGCGGAGGTGCCCGCCCACGACGTGGCCGGTGGTCTCGTTCCAAATCAGCGGCTCGACCAAGCCGAATTCTTCGAGGCTGGCCTTCAACTTCCGGTAAGCTGGGGACGTCGCGGTGAGCACCCGGCGAGGGTTGTACGGGGCCGGCGTCAATCGGTCGACGGGCAAAGTGCGAAGCTCGAAGGTGGCCATGGCGAAAACCTCTAGGAATTGAACGCATGTATATTATGCGCTCCGGAATTGGAAATGCCGGCGGAATCGGGATTTTGTTCTTACTCGCCGCAGGACCGGGCTTTGCGGCCGAGCCGCCATCGGGCGATTCCGTCATCCGCGGGAAATTCGGCGATTCAAACATCGTCATCACCACGACCGCCCGCTTGGCCGGTGCCATCCACTCGCTGACGTGGAACCAGCAGGAATTCATCGACAGCGCCGATCACGGCCGGCAGTTGCAATCGGCCTGTTCGTTCGATTGCGGCGAGAAGGGGCCATTCTGGGCCGAGGCGTTCAACCCCACCGAAGCCGGCTCGCGGAAAGACGGGGCCGGGCCGAAATCGACGAGCCGATTGCTGGAACTGAAAGCCGGGAAGAACGAGTTGACGACGCGCACGCAAATGGCCTTCTGGCTCGCACCGGGGGAGAAGTCGCAGAAGTTCCCGGCGCTCAATGACAAGCCGTTGTCACAGCACACCGTTTCAAAGCGGGTCGCCATCGGCTACGGGAATTTTCCGAACGTGCTGAACTACCGCGTGACCTTCGACGGCCCCGAAACCGAGGCGCACACGTACGCCCAATACGAAGCCTTGACCGGCTACATGCCCCAGGAATTCAGCGAGTTCCGGACGTGGAACCCCGTGGACGGGAAGCTCGCCAAGCTCGACGACGGGCCCGGCGAGCAGCGCCTCCCGGTCGTCTTCTACAAGCCCGATGGCAAATACGCCATCGCCGTTTGGTCGCCCGATCAACCGTCGAAGGGCTATGAAACAGCGGGCTACGGCCGCTTCCGCTTCCCGGCCGAGAAGGTCGTGAAGTGGAACTGCGTCTTCCGCTACAAAGACCCCGCCGGCGTGAAACTCGCGGGGCGGGCGTTTCGCGTCTTCGTCGTTCTCGGTACACTCGACGATGTCCATTCGACGCTCACAGGCTTGGCGAAAGCCGTGACCGACGAGCGGCGCTGATTCTTCCTCCTTCGGTTCGGAGCCTTTCGATGCGCGCGTTGTGTGCTCTCCTCCTCCTAGCCGGCTTCGCAACCGCGGCCGAAAAACCCCTCCTCACCGAGAAGCAACTCGCCGAGGGCCGGCTGCTCTTGTTCGACGGCGAATCGACGTTCGGCTGGAAAACCACGGGCGACGTGACGGTTGAAAAGGGGATGCTCAAGCTCGCTCCGGAGGCGGTCGTCGAATGGCCGTTCTCGTTGGGAGCGGGCACGATTCAACTCAAATTCAGCGATCTCGGCGCCTCGGTGCTCAAGGCCGAAATCGCGGGCAGCACCGTCAACGTCCTCAATCCGAAGGGGGACAAGCTCACGGGGGCACTCCTCGGCGACGGCACGAAAGCGCTCGGCAAGATCAAGATCACGGCGCCGAAAGACAAGGGCTTGTCACTGGCGGCGATCCACTACCGCCCGCAGGGGACGACTGCGATCTTCAACGGCAAGGACTTGAAAGGCTGGAAGAAATTCGCGGCCGACGAGGCGAAAGCGATCTCGGAGTTCGCCGTGACCGACGCCAAGGAATTGAAGCTCACCGACGGGCCCGGCGACTTGCAGACCGAAGCCAAGTACGGCGACTTCGTCCTGCAATTCGAGTGCAAAACCAACGGCGAGGCGCTCAACAGCGGCATCTTCTTCCGCTGCATCGCGGGGGAATACCAAAACGGGTACGAGTGCCAAATCCAGAACGCGTTCAAAGACGGCGACCGCACCAAACCGGCCGATTTCGGCACCGGCGCCGTCTACCGCCGCATCGCGGCCCGCAAAGTCGTGGCCGACGACAAGCAGTGGTTCAGCGTCACGCTCATGGCCCGCGGGCCGAACATCGCGACTTGGGTCAACGGCTACCCGGTCGTGAGTTGGGTCGACGATCGCGCGAAAAACGACAACCCCCGCAAGGGTTTGCGGACCGAAGCGGGCCACCTGAGTATCCAAGGCCATGACAAAACGACCGATATCCTGTTCCGCAATCTGCGCATCGCGGAGTGGAAGTGACGAATGACGCCGCTTCCAAGTAAGATGACCGCATGACACCCGCGATCCCACTGCCGACGACCGCCCCCGAGACCGCTGCGCGCTTGCCGGCGCTGTTGGAATTGTCCTTCGACGAAATCAAAGGCTGGCTCGCGGAGCGCGGGCAACCGCCGATGCGGGCGAAGCAGATCCGGCGCTGGATTCTCCAAGGCCGGGCCTCGAACTTCGATGCGATGTCCGACTTGCCCAAGGGATTGCGGGAAGAGCTGAGCGCGAGCTTCACCATCTTTTCCACGCGGGTCGACAAACACCTCGTCGCCGGGGATCGTACGCACAAGCTCCTCCTGCGATTGACCGACGACAAGCTCATCGAATGCGTGCTGATTCAAGACGATGACCGTCACACGGCCTGCATCAGTACCCAAGTCGGCTGCGGAATGGGCTGCGTCTTCTGCGCCAGCGGGCTGGAAGGCGTCGCCCGCAATCTCACCGTCGGCGAAATGCTCGAGCAGTTGATCCTGCTGCGGAACTTGACGCTGCCGGACGAACGCCTCACGCACATCGTCGTGATGGGCATGGGCGAACCGCTCGCCAACCTCGACAGCCTGATTCAAACGCTCGCCATCGCCGGGGACAAAGACGGGTTGGGGATCGGCCAACGACACGTCACCATCTCCACCGTCGGTCTGCCCGCGAAGATCCGCCAGCTCGCCGACCTCGGCAAACAGTACCACCTCGCCGTGTCGCTCCACGCCCCCAACGACGCCCTGCGGACGCAGATCGTGCCGACCAACGACAAGACCGGCATCCCGGACATCCTCGCCGCGGCCGACTACTTCTTCGAGAAGACCGGTCGGCAGGTCACCTACGAATACGTTGTCCTCGGCAAGGTGAACGACCAACCGCTCCACGGCCGTCAACTCGCGGGGCTGCTGCGCCGGCGCAAGGCCCACGTGAATCTCATCCCCTGGAACGATGTCGAAGGTCTGCAGTACCGCCGCCCGACCGACTTGGATTTGAACGGGTTCATCGCGGAACTCGAGAAGGTCGGAGTAAGCGTGAAGGTTCGCAAGCGCAAAGGATCCGAGATCGACGCCGCCTGCGGACAACTCCGCCGACAGGCGGAGCAAAAGCCCGGCGGAGTTTGAATCGACCGGGGAATGCGAACGCCGGCGGGAGAGTGTCGCCGTTCGCTCCGCGAACGGTTTTCGGCCTTCGTCGTAGATGGGCGTCACTCTCTGCGGGAGGCTCC
>JANOSQ010000494.1:0-2418 GCA_031415915.1 Fimbriiglobus sp.
TGGACTTGGCCGAGAATTACCTGCCGGGTTACGAGGGGAACACGGCCAAGGTTTCGACCGGTTCCAGCTTCAACGTGCCGACGTACACCGGGCAGCAGATGAAGTTGGTAATCGATGGCGTTGGCAAGAATAGCGTCGATCACATCGTCAAGGTCGAGTTCTTCATCGACGGTGTCTCCGCGGAGCCGGGCTACACTGGGAACCGGAGCGACCCGAACAACGAAGGCGTTGGGAACAGCGACGATTTCTCGTTCAAACGGGACGGGAACGAGAGGACCATCACCGTCGATCGCGATAGTTTCGAAACAACGCCCAACGACAGGCCTTACGGCGGCGAGATAGGCGCCTACAGCACGTGGGTTAACTTCTATTGCAAGGATTACGGCGGGTGGGCGGAACTTACGGCTAGGATCACAATCCAGAATGCCAATGGCGGTGTCGAGCGGGTCGTGGTGAAAACACTGACGGTGCCGTTGGACGATGACGACGATGGCATCGCGGATAAGTGGGAATGGGAAATGTACGGGCGCCGGGTCGTGCAGTATCAGGAGATTCTGAACTACAACCTCAATTTGCTCTCGCCCCTCGACGACAACGAGCAACTCGACCCCGATGGAGCCGATGGGCCAATAGTAGCGCAAGCCGAAACGGGCGACGCGCACACGGTGGTGGAGGAGTACCGCGGCTACATTCTCGACGGCGGATCCGCGGGTTTCGCGGGCGGGCACCTCCGCCTCGACCCCGCGCGGAAAGAAGTCCTCGTTGAGATGGATCGCGCCGCGAAGTTGCCACTGTTAGAGACTATCGGCGCAACGGGCCTGAAGGGTGTAATGAACGGCGCGGCGGACATCTTCAGCCACCCGACGCGCGGGGCCGGCATCTACATGTACTGGCTCATGGACGAAGACGCATTGAACTTGTCTTTAGAAAAACTGGACACTGCTGGTGAAATCATCGACGAATTGGAAGCTTCGCGAGATACAGTGGCCGAGCGGGCAGTCGCGACAACACTGAGCCTGAAAACGGACTTCATCCACCAGCTGTTTGTGGACAGCATTGGGAATCGGAACGGCGGGGCTACAGCGAACGGCAACTCGCCAGACCTCGTGGAGCGAGGTACGGTAATCGCGTTGCAAGATCTGAGGAGAAACCAAGCTGGTTGGGGTTTAGTCGCAGACAAGTACAACGAGTTATTGATGGCTGCCGTAGCGCACGAAACCACCCACCTTTTGGTTCGCGAATCAAGGGGCGTATTAAATGAAAATGAACACCCTGTTGACGCGAATGGCGTCGGCGGGCCAGCCGACGCAGAAGACAAAAGCGACCTGATATACGAGGACGTGAATCGCAAACGCGTGGAATTTGATACGGTTAAGATTTTCCCACTGATCCAAGCGACACTGCGGGTGAAGTCGAGCGAGGCCTTTGTGCTCGACCCACACAATCCTTGACGCTACAAACCCCAGGTTTACTTTGATGACTTGCAGTTTGATTCTGATTGCCACGATCAATTCGATCGCGTGGCTGTTGCCCCTTCCAACCGATCAATTCGGTTGGGCTTTGCGGGCGCGTGTCCTGAACCATCAATCGCTCTACCTGACTGCTGAAAGTATTGAAGACGTCGAATTGGAAGTTGTCCTCCTTAACTATTCCGATAAATCTCGGAACTTTCGGCCTCTCAATTCGGCCGGTTTTTGCGGCGAGCTAAAAGTCTATTTTGCGTTGCCCGGAGCAAAATATTTGCTGAAGCATCACGATTCGCACTTCGGTCAAAGAGATGTGCCGCTCATACCACTTCCGATCGGCCAACTCCATTCTTATATTTTCGCGTTCAAGCGGGTGGGGTATGGTATTCTTTGGGATTCCGGCACTTACACAGTCAGTGCCAAGTTGAAAACCGCCGAAGGGATGATCGTCGCACCATCCTTCAACATGAAATTCATCGAACCCACTGCCGATAGTATTCTAGACAGTCGAGCGGTCGCAATGGAAGGGAATCAAGCCTTGGAATCCAAACCCAAGCAAAAGCGAGTTGTGGTTCAACAGATCAGCATTGCGGGAAGTATCTGGCTCTGTTACCGGCGCTTTTACCCAGTGGAAAATGGCGGCATCGCCGCTTACAGTCACAGGATTTGCAGACTCCTGGGCAAAGTTCTTGATCTCAAGGTAGAAGGAGCCTATGGCGACCGCAACCCCCTCACCATCACCTACCGGGAAAACACCTACACCAAGTTCACGACGACGCACCTCATCAATTCCATCGACGGCCGGCCTTGGACGGCGGAAGAGGAAAAGCAGCGCCAAGAGAAGCTCAAGCGCGACGGCAAGCTCCCGCCGACCGACAAGAAGTAGCCGCACGCACTCCGGCTCAGGTGCCGGCCGATCACTTCATGAACTGGACCCCGAAAACTGGACCAC
>JANOSQ010000495.1:0-2424 GCA_031415915.1 Fimbriiglobus sp.
GCTTCTTTCTTCGCTTGTTCATGGACTCGGATCAGGGGCGCGTTTTTTGCTTCCTCCGACTTGCGGATCGCGTCGATCTTCGCCAGTTCCGCAGCCCGTTCCTCGGCGTTGCGCTCGAATAGGTACGATGCGACCTTGTGCTTGTCGCGGATTTCCTTGGCCAGCTTCTCGGCCAGCCCGCGCGATTCCGGCCCGCCGTAGCTCTTCACGCAGATCATCCATTCGCCGTGCTCGGCCTTCACGGCCCATGGGTGCGGCCCTTGCGGTTGGGCGGGGATCGAAGTCGGGATCGGCCGCAGCGGATCGCGGTGGCCACCGGGCACCACCGGCGCCGGGGTGGCACTGCCGACGGGTTGGAACCCGGATGGTAGCGCCGGCACCCCCGGCCGCGGTGCGGTCGGTGCGGCCGTAGGGGGTAGTCCGCCACCGAACGGCACCGGCGCCGCCGGGCGATCCGACGCGAACTGGGCCGACGCCGATGCGTTCGCGAGAATCGCGCCCACCAAGCCGTAACCGAGCAGTAAGCTGCGCCGCATTGGTAACCCCCGAGAACGAATCGGACCGTAGATTCGGGGCGGGAATAGCGTGAGGTGCTGCGGAAAGGAAGTGCAAACTTGAGGAAAAACCGCCATTCGGCATCGATTCTTCGAGTTCGAGGTGCGACCCCGACGGGTGAGCGACGAGCCGATCCAGTTTCGCGGAGTTCTCCTCTTCCCGGTGCGTTGCGCCTACCCGTCCGGGCGCGCCCTTCTACGATAGCGGTGCATCGATTGCCTTTGCCGCGCGGGAAGTGGCCCATGATGTCGCCAGCGATTGAAGTCCGCAATCTCACGAAGAGCTACGGCCCGGTGAAGGCGGTCGACGACATCGACTTCCGCGTCGAGCCCGGGGAACTCGTCGGCTTCCTCGGCTTGAACGGCGCCGGCAAGACGACGACCATGCGTATCCTCACGACGTTCATGCCGGCCAGCAGCGGCTATGCTTTCATCGCCGGCTACGATGTGATGTACCAGTCGATGGAAGTCCGGCAGAAGCTCGGCTACCTCCCCGAAAGCGTGCCGATCTATCCCGAGATGCGGGTCGAAGAGTACCTCGTTACGCGGGCCAAGCTCAAGGGGATTGACCGGGCCAAGCGGGCGTCCCGCATCGATTATTGCGTCGAGCGCTGCCGGATCGCGGAAGTCCGCCGGCGGCTCATCGGCACGCTCTCCAAGGGTTACCGCCAGCGCGTCGGTCTCGCCGATGCGCTCATTGCCGATCCGCTCGTGCTGATCCTCGACGAACCGCTCTCGGGCCTCGACCCGATTCAACAGGAAGAAACACTGGCCACGATCAAGGGCTTGGCGGGGCAGCACACGGTGCTCTTCAGCAGCCACCAACTCACGGACGTGGAGAAAGTCTGCGACCGGGTCATCATCATCCACCGCGGGCGGATCCAGTTCGACGACAAGCTCAGCAAGTTCGCCAGCAAGCAGCCGCTGCTCGTGGTGGAAATCCGCGGGCCGCACGGCGATGTGCACAAAGAATTGAACCGGCTCGACGGCGTGACGGAAGTCCGCGACGGCGCGGCCGACGACGGCTGGACCACCTACGAGTTGCAACTCGGGCACGACAAGGATCCGCGCGAGCAGGTCGCCCGCAAGATGGCCGAGAAGGGCTGGGGCCTGCGCCGGCTGGAGATGCGCCGCGAGCGGCTGGAAGATACGTTCATGAAGGTCGCCTACCAACGGGCGTGATTCGTTAGCCCGACGCGCTAGCGAGGGAGTACTTTAACCCTCGCTAGCGCGTCGGGCTAACGGGAGTTGGGTAGTTGATTTTGAAACGGGCGAGGAATCCATGAGTCAGGCGAATCCGTATGTACCCCGGGAGCAGGCCCCTTCGGAAGTCCACGCCGACAACCCGATGGGCCTGCGCATCCTCGGTGTCCTCAGCCTCTTCCCGACGACCCTCGGCATCGCGGCGATCATCGCCAACCAATACGGCCCGCGCTGGATCGGCGAAGGTTCCGGCTACGTCCTCGCGGCCATCGGTATCGTCGGCTTGCTCATCCACGCCCTGCGCGACACCGACATCGAAATCCGCCGCGTTTACGGCGCGGCCGGGGCGCTGCTGATCGTCGCGGCCATCGTCATCACGCTCATCCCCGGCAAACCCGAAGGGGCCACCGAGTCGGTGACGGGTTACCGCTTCTTCCCGTGGGGCGTGATGGCCGCGACGCTCGGCCTCCTGTTCTTCACGCCGTTCGCCCGCAATGAAACCGACCCGACCTTATCGCAGTTCGCCGAGTTGACGCTCAACTTCTTCGGGGTAGTCTGTTGCGTCGCCGCGCTCATACTCGGCCTCGTCGAACCGCAGGCCCTCGTCGGCCCGAGTATCGTGCTCGCCCTGCTCGGCCTCGGGTTCTACGCGGCTTACTTCACCCTG
>JANOSQ010000496.1:0-1660 GCA_031415915.1 Fimbriiglobus sp.
GCCCAGCAAGGCCAACAAGTCGAACCAGGGCATCAAGGGATTTTTCCAGCGGATGCTGATGAAGAAGGCGGGCGCCGCCAAGCCCAGCCCGAACAAGATCGTCCTGTTGCGCGACGCCGACGGGGACGGGGTGGCCGAGACCAAGTCCGATTTCGCCACCGGCCTCAAGCAGCCCTTCGGGATGACCCTGGTGGGTGGGCTGCTCTACGTGGCCAATTCCGACGGCGTGGTGGCCTTTCCCTATGCGCCGGGCGCCACCGCCGTGCCGGGATCGGGGACCAAGGTCTTTGATCTGCCCGGCCCGCCGATCAACCACCACTGGACCAAGAACGTGGTCGCCAGCCCGGATGGCGCGAAGCTCTACGCCACCGTCGGCTCGAACTCCAATATCGGCGAGAACGGGATGGAGAACGAGACCGGCCGCGCCGCGATCTGGGAATACGACGTCGCCACCGCCCGCGCCCGCGTGTTCGCCAGCGGCCTCCGCAACCCCAACGGCCTCGATTTCGAGCCATCGACGGGGGTGATCTGGACGGTCTCCAACGAGCGCGACGAGATCGGCAACGACCTGCCGCCGGACTATCTGACCAGCGTCAAGGACGGCGGCTTCTATGGCTGGCCCTACAGCTACTGGGGCAAGGTCGTGGATACGCGGGTCAAGCCGCAGAACCCGGCCCTGGTGGCCTCGGCGCTCACGCCCGACTACGGGCTGGGCCCCCACACCGCGTCGCTGGGCCTGACCTTCTACCGGGCCGACACCTTCCCGGCGGCCTACAAGGGCGGCGCCTTCATCGGCCAGCACGGGTCATGGAACCGCAAGCCGCTGAACGGCTATCGCGTGGTCTTCGTGCCCTTCGCCGGGGGCCGACCGCAAATGCCGGCCACCGCCTTCCTCAACGGCTTCCTGAACAAGGACGGCAAGATCCAGGGCCGGCCGGTCGGCGTCGCGGTGGATAGCAAGGGCGCCCTGCTGGTCGCCGACGACGTGGGCGGCATCATCTGGCGCGTGGCGCCTCAGGGACGGTGACATGGCCTCCAACTCATCCGTCGGTTCCGCAGAGGAACTTTCCGCCCAACTCGTGACCGAGCTGCCGGTGCGCAGCCTCGCGGAGTCGCTCAGCTTCTATCGCGCGGCCGGGTTCAGGCTCACCCGCGCCACAGCCAGTTTCGGGGTCCTGTGCTGGGGCGACCGCTATCTGTTCCTGACCGAGCGCGACGGCGTGGACGTCGGTCCGCACCCCGCCAATATCCGCCTGATCGTCCCGGACGTCGACGCCCTCTTCGCCCGTGCCGGAGTGCAGGGTTGGCGGGTGCTCCACCCGCTCGCGGACCGTGGCTATGGACTGCGCGACTTCACGGTCGTCGATCCCGACGGCTACGAGCTTCGGTTCGCCACGCCGATCTAGAGCGCGATGCGGTAGCGGAACTTTCTTCCGGCGTGCGCCCCGCCCTAGGCGACGGATTCACGCAAGCGCCTCTGTTCCGGAACGTGCCGGTCAAGGTGGCTGCCGTCGCCGTCCCTCTCCTCACCCGTCGGGGGAGGAGAAGGGCGGTTGTACCGGCGCGTTCCGGAACAGAGGCGCTTCCGTGAATCCGTCGCCTAGGGCGGGGCGCACGCCGGAAGAAAGTTCCGCTACCGCATCGGACCCTAGATCGGCGT